>CAZMCL010000351.1:0-2192 GCA_964564375.1 uncultured Methanoregula sp.
GATGTCAAGGTCGGTCGGCAGATCCTCACATGGGGCACGGGCGACCTCGTCTTCCTCTGCATCGTAGCCCCGAAATGGCAGGCGGATGATGAGAAGCTCCTGTAGAGATGAGCAATTCCTTTTTTTGGATTTAACGATTGTTTTTAATAGGGGGAGTACTATCCATCCACTATGGAGTTCCTGGCCGAGACCCCCCACCAGAGGACGAGGATCATATTCTTCCTCATCCTTGCCGTTGCGGCACTCTGGGCGATATTTCTGCTGCAGCGGGGGGAGATCCTCCAGTTCACCTTCATGTTCGCCTCGCTTGCCGCCATCAACCCGGTGGTCGCTTTTGTGGAGATGAAGAACCCGCAGAAGAACCGGTCTCTCTTCTTCTTCTACCTCATTATCCTCGTTGCACTTCTCTGGGCTGCATTCCTCAGTTATCTCGGGGTGCACCTCTGGGTGAGCCTCTTCCTCTTCATTGTGGCTGTTGGCGTTCCATTCCTCATCAACGTGCTGGAATCAGAGGCAGAACACTCGATCCTGTAACACCCGGATGTTTTCATTTATTTTGCCCTGCTTAAACGTCACCTGCTCGTGACTGCATGCCCCGGGGGTGCATTAAAATGGATTATAAAAAAGGGGTCCGGATCTCTTATTCCCAGTAGTTTTTCACAAAAAAACGGGACTTCTCGATCTTCGGGGTGAGGAATTTGAGCGCGAGCGGCACGACGAGCAGAGTAACAATGACGTTTCCGATCAGCCACGCGGAGAAGACACTGCCCATGGCGCCGGGCGTATCAACCACAAGCCCGAGGGTAAAAGCACCCCAGCCGGCCCCGACCAGATTGTTGATGACCACGCCAAAGAGGATAAGAATCGAGAGATCCCGACGGTTCTCAAGAGCAAGGTCGACTTCGAACTTTCGGACTGCAATGAGTGGAATGAGAACCTGGAGGAGTCCGGCCACCGCCCAGAGCGCCGCGATCGCGGGGTTCTGTGCAAGGATCTCTGTGGCAAGCAGACCGGAGCCGACCAGCGTGCCAACGTAGGCGGCGATTGCACCATACGCCCCGTACCAGAGCGTAAAGAGGATCATGAACGCCACGGCCGGGAAGATATAGGCGATCCCGCTGGCAGTTGACGGAATATACGTGGTACTGGCATAAGCGAGCACGGTATCGATGAGGATGAGAACGAACGTAAGGATAACGAAGGAATAGGTTGGTTCATGGGCTTTTTTCATACCTTCACCTTACCGGAATATGAGATGTAAAGATAGATAGCGTTTATTCTCCTTAATTAAGGAGATCCGAGCCTGTAATCATCAGGGATTCTGAAGTTTCCCGCATGCCGGGGCCTCCACTTTTTACCTCCCGGATATGGGTGTACCAGAAAAGATGCGTCCGATCAATAGAGATGCATGGCAATAATAGCGTAAAAAACTTCATTCCAGGCAGGGAAACGGGGTTTGGGACTGTAGCCGGTATCACCGGAAAGAGTACAATAACAGGGAAGGATGATCATATTCAGGAAGTCGGCACCATGGACCGAAGGAAACGGGGAGCGAGTGCCCTGCATGGTTATGGTAAATCTTTTTTATGTCCGCCGTGCTTCTCGGAAAACGTGCAGAACGAACCGCAGCGGTTGCATCTTCCCTCACTACAGGGCTCAATATGGATAGTGATGGTTGAACGGGGGTACTCAAGCCTGATATCCGATTCAAGGTGATCGGCAAGGTCATGCGACTGCATGACGGTGATGTTGCCCGGCATCACGAGATGGAACTCGATAAAGACCTCCGGGCCCGAGCGCCGGGTCTTGAGATCGTGGAATCCTGCATACAGGCTGGCATGTCCGCAGATGATCTCCTTGATGCGCCGGTTATCCGCCTCTGGCAGGCTGTGGTCGATCAGGTCGGCAAACGACCGTTTTGTAAGATCGTACGCTGCTTTCAGAATTACAGCCGCAACCCCGAGAGCCACAAGAGAATCAAGGACGGTAATGCCGGTCAGTTTAATTAAAACAAGCCCGGCCATCACGCCAACGGATGTGTATACATCTGTCCGCAGGTGCCATGCATCGCTCTCGAGCGCAATGGACTCCGATTGTTTTGTCACCGCCATGAGCCGGCTCGAAACGTACCAGTTCACGAGCGCCGAGATCCCCATGACTGCAATACCAAGGATGAGCAGGTCCGGGGTGAA
>CAZMCL010000352.1:0-2190 GCA_964564375.1 uncultured Methanoregula sp.
ATCCTCTCTGCCGTAGAAGGTATCCTCCTTATCCCGGGATTCGATGCCACGCCCCAGACCACGCTGATGATCCTTGCGGGTATCATTGCTATCCTCCTGTTCTCGTTCCAGAGCAAAGGCACCGAGAAAGTGGCATTCACGTTCGGACCTATCATGGTCATCTGGTTCCTCTCCCTTGCCGGTTTTGGCTTAATGGCCCTGGTCAGCGCTCCCGCAGTCCTGCTTGCCATCAGTCCGATGTACGCCATCAACTACCTGCTCAGCCACGGACCTGAGGGACTGCTCATCCTCTCTGCAGTCATTCTTGTCGCAACAGGCAGCGAGGCACTCTATGCCGATATGGGCCACCTTGGCCGGGAACCTATCATCAAGGCGTGGTATCTCGTCTTTTGTGCCCTCACCCTCAACTATCTCGGGCAGGGCGCGTATGCGATGACGCACCCGGGTGCGCATAATATCCTTTTCGAAATGGTCTTTTCCCAGATGCAGATCCTGTATATCCCGTTTCTCATCATGAGCATCGCGGCGACCGTGATCGCATCGCAGGCCATGATCTCCGGCATCTTCTCCATCGTCTACCAGGGCATCACCACCCGGATCCTGCCGCTCCTGCGCATCGAGTACACCTCTCCCCAGCTCCGCTCCCAGATCTATATTGACGTGATGAACTGGCTGCTGCTCTTTGCCGTCCTTATAGTTATCCTGATCTTCCAGAACTCCGAGAACCTGACACTCGCATACGGTCTGGCTGTCAGCGGCGATATGGCTATTACGGGGATCTTCCTTGTGATGATCCTTGCCTGCCGCGGGGAGATCTTAAAGACCCTGTTTGCGATAGGGATCGTCTGCGTGAACTTCCTGTTCCTGTTTGCGACATTCAACAAGATCCCGCATGGCGGCTACATCTCGCTGCTCGTCGCGTTCATCCCCTTCATGATCATCATGATCTTTATTTACGGCCAGAAGAAACTCGCCGCTGCCTTGAGCCCGGTGCCGCTTGACGATTTCCTGCCCCGGTTTGACAGGATTTACACAACGGTTAACCGTATAGCAGGAACCGCCCTCTTCTTTGCCCGTGACTTCAGGAAACTGCCCCAGTACATCCCGCGGATCATGTTCACGAACAATATCGTGTACGATGACAACATCATCATCTCCATCATCCGCACCGAGCAGCCGTTTGGGGTGACGTGGGGCTTCACCCGCGAGATCACCAAAGGGTTTTCCATCTTCGAGATCTATCTCGGGTACATGGAGATCGTGGATATTGGCAGGATTCTCAAAGAAGCCGAGATCGAGGAGAAGACGATCTTCTATGGTATGGAGGACATTATTACAACCCACGCCATCTGGCGGATATTTGCAGCAATCAAGCGGTTGTCGCCTTCGGTGGTGCAGTTCTACAAGCTGCCGTCCGACAAGATCCACGGCGTGGTGACCCGCGTGGATATGTGAGGGCTTTTTTACAGCCACAGGTTGTTTTCTTTTTAGCGGGCAGGTGAAGTTTTGCCCGGCGATATGCTCTTATCACTCACCGACAAATATTCTGGGCATACAGGTGATCACAAGCCCTGTTTTTTTGCGGGATGCCCTGTACAAAAATATCTCCCGTCAAACATCCGCGTGGATATCCGAGTCTGGTCAAAGGAGCGGGATTTAGGGTCCCGTCGCGCAGGCGTTCGCAGGTTCAACTCCTGCTCCACGCATTTGTGTTTTTTATTGGTCCACCGCTGATTAAAGTTGCGGGTTTATAAAAAAAAGAGACCTTGACCTGTGATCATAAAATGGAGACAATCATCGTATTCCCAATATTGATTACCTATCCGAAAAGAATTACTCATATTACGGTGAAACCATGCGAAAAAAAAAGGAATCCGGAAAAACAGAACAACTCCCACTGGATGTGGATGCCTTGCCTGACGAGCAAACACATGCTAAACCGCTTCAGAACAAATCTGAAAAAAAAGTTACCCCATCCGTTCCCCCGCCAACCGGCATGATACCAGCAGAGCCGGTTCCACTTGAAAGACTGGGACGATTTCCGCCAGTCAAAGATTTCCCGTTCTCTGCTCCAATCCCTATCGTAATACGGCCAAAATTTGAAGAGATCGGTGAGATCATCCGCGCGGTTTGTCGGGATAATATTGATGAAGAATAGTAGTACCTGGGGATTTTACTTCTTGAGAAACC
>CAZMCL010000353.1:0-2188 GCA_964564375.1 uncultured Methanoregula sp.
GCTTGCGGTCGAGAATAGTAAGTCCGCTATCTTTGCCGGTGGAACTGCATCCGGTAAGACCACCGCGTTAAACGCCATTTCGCTCTTCATCCCCCCGATGTCCAAGATCGTCTCCCTTGAGGATACCCGCGAAGTGAAACTCCCGCACCCGAACTGGATCCCGAGTGTTACGCGTGACTCGTTCGATACAGCAGGCAGGGGCGAGATCAATATGTATGAACTCCTGCGTGCCGCAATGCGACAACGTCCAGAATATATTATCGTGGGTGAGGTTCGTGGCAAGGAATGCCAGACCCTCTTCCAGGCAATGAGCACCGGCCACGTCACGTATTCCACAACGCACGCAGATTCGGTTGCCAGTGTCGTGCACCGTATCGAGAACCCCCCCATGGATGTGCCAAGAAACATGCTCTCGGCTCTCGACTTCATCTGCATCCAGGTCCAGGCGCGTGTCGGGGGCAAGCGTATCAGGAGGAACAAGCAGATTGTCGAAGTGCTGGATATCGACCCGAGGACGAACGAACTCATCACCAACGAGGTCTTCAAGTGGCGGTCGGCAACTGATGAACATTCCTACTCCGGTAAATCCTATGTCCTTGAAGAGATTATGGAGTCCAAGGGCTGGAACGAGAACCGGATGCGCGAGGAACTCAAGCGCAGGCAGGAAGTCCTTGAATGGATGCGGATCAAGAAGATCCGGCACTACAAGGATGTAGCAAAAATCCTGATCTCGTATCACCGGGATCCCGAAGCGGTAATCGAGAAAGTGAGGCAGGATCTCTATGAATAGTTACGAGCGCTTTTGTTTCAACCTCCTTGGAAACAGGATGAAGGGCAAGCGGGAAGATTATGCGCAGCTGAGAAACGATCTCCTCTCTGCACGGTTCAAGACCCCGTTTGAGGTCTATCTCTCGACTGCATTTTTCAGTTCGATTATCGTCGGACTCCTCGCTGCCGTGATCCTTGGGGCATTGTCCTGGATCCTCGAGCTTCCCTCGCTCATCCAGTACAAGGGTGCCGTCCCGGGTCCGCTCGTTGCACTTTCGGCATACAGCCTCGTCATCGGCACCATTCTGATTACCATTTTCTCCCTGCTGGTTTTCGGTGGGATCACGTATGCCATCTTCATTGTATACCCAAGTATCGAAGCCGGCAACCGGCGCAGGAATATTGATGCCACGCTGCCGTACGCAATCAACTATGTCACATCAATGTCCACAGCCGGTATCACTCCGGCAGAGGTATTCCGGCTTCTGGGAGACAGCCCGATTTACGGTGAAAGTTCGGTTGAGGCCCGGTATATTGCCCGGGAGATCGACATCTTCGGCCGTGATCTCATCGATGCATTGCGGCTGGTCTCTGCCAGCACGCCCAGCAAACGGATGAAAGAATTCCTGCAGGGCGCTATGGCAAGTATCTCGTCTGGAGGTAACCTTACGGATTACTTCAGGACCAAGGCCGACCAGTATGCCCTCGAGAATCGCCAGACCCAGAAACAGTTCCTCGATATGCTGGCGCTCATCTCCGAGTCCTATGTTACGGCAATGGTTGCAGGCACACTTTTCTTAATCATCCTGCAATCGATCATGTCGGTTCTCTCGGGGGATAACAACCCTCTCTTCCTGTATGCAATCATCTATATCATGATTCCTCTCGGAAGTATCGCTTTTGTGATTATGATCAGTTCGATGACACCGGAGTCCTGAGTATGGGATTGAAAGATATTTCCAACAACCTGTTCAACAAGGGCGGGCATCAGCCCGAGCAGGCGAAATCAGCGGATCTTTCCACCATGGAAGATGAGTTTATCCAGATAACGAGCAAGCTCGAACAGGAACGCAAGAGCCGCGAGGGTGTGGGCAAGTTCATGAAACACCCGCTCCATGTGCTCACTGAACGGCCGGAGAACATCCTCATTGTCTGTATCCCGCTGGGTATCCTGCTGTTTGTTGTCGGGTCCATTTACATGATACAGTCGTACGGGATGAACGTTCTCTTTGAGTCTACTTCGATTGACGATTTTGCCGTCTTTGCCGTACTCGTCTGTATCGTTCCGGTGGCAATTCTCGACCTCAAGGAGTTTTTCCGGGTAAACAACCTCGAGAACGCGCTGCCGAACTTCTTCCGCGACCTTGCCGGCATGAACGATTCCGGTATGACCCTCCCGGTCGCCGTCCATCTCGTGGCT
>CAZMCL010000354.1:0-2174 GCA_964564375.1 uncultured Methanoregula sp.
GCGTACAGCGAGTTTCTGGCAGACCCGGATGCGTTCTGGGAAAAGATGGCAAAGGAGCTGGACTGGATCCAGCCATGGGATAAGGTAAAGGAATGGAACTATCCCTATGTCAAATGGTTCACCAACGCCAAGCTGAACATCACGGCAAACTGCCTTGACCGCCATGTCAACAACAACCGGCGCAATAAAGTTGCCCTGATCTGGAGGGGGGAGGATGGCAGGGAAAGGACTTTTACCTACCAGAAGCTCCTCAGCCAGGTTGCACGCTTTGCCAATGCCCTCAAGAAGATTGGCGTAAAGAAGGGCGACTGTGTCTGCATCTACATGCCGCTTGTTCCCGAACAGCTCATTGCCATGCTTGCCTGCGCCCGTATCGGCGCTGTGCACAACGTTGTCTTTGGGGGTTTTGGTGCATCTGCCCTGAACATGCGGATCCAGGACGCCGAGGCAAAGGTGGTCATCACCGCAGATATCTCAATCCGACGCGGTAAGGCAATCCAGCTCAAGGCGATCGTGGACGAGGCAATCATCGATGCACCTACCGTTGAGCACGTTGTCGTCCTGAGACGCAGAGAGCCCCGGGTGGACCTCCACGAGCGCGAGCATGACTTCTACGAGATGATGGAGGGCATGTCCGATGACTGTCCACCCGAAGTGATGGATGCCGAAGACCCGTTCTTCATCCTCTATACGAGTGGCTCAACCGGCAAGCCCAAGGGTATCGTCCATACCTGCGGGGGCTACATGGTTGGTACCTATTACACCAGTAAATACGTCTTCGATTTGAAGGACAACGATATTTTCTGGTGCACGGCAGACCCAGGCTGGATCACCGGGCACAGCTATATCGTGTACGGGCCGCTTGCAGTAGGTGCTACCGTCTTCATCTCCGAGCTGACACCGGACTACCCGGACGCCGGCAGCTTCTGGAACCTGATCGAGGAGCAGAAGATCACGATCTTCTACACCGCCCCCACGGCTATCCGGATGTTCATGAAAATGGGGGAGTCGTGGCCCAACAAGTACAACCTTAGTTCCCTGCGGATCATCGGGTCTGTTGGCGAACCCCTGAACCCTGAAGCATTCGAGTGGTATTACAAGGTAATCGGCAAACAGAAATGCCCGATTCTCGACACATGGTGGCAGACCGAGACCGGCATGCACATGATCACGACCATGATCGGAGAGCCGATGCGCCCCGGCTTTGCCGGAAAGCCCATTCCGGGTATCGAGGCTGACGTTGTGGACAAAGACGGAAACTCCGTCAAAACCGGCACCGGAGGGCTGCTTGTCATCAAATCACCGTGGCCGGCCATGCTCCGGACGGTATACAAGGACGATGAGCGCTACCGCAAGTACTGGTATACCATCAACGGAGTCTACACCGTGGGCGATCTTGCGGTCAAAGGCAAGGACGGGTACATCATGATCCTCGGGAGGTCGGATGACATCATCCTGGTGGCCGGCCACAACATTGGAACTGCCGAGGTAGAGAGCGCACTTGTCTCCCACAAGGCGGTGGCCGAGGCAGCAGTCATCGGCAAACCCGATGCGATGAAGGGGAACACCATCAAGGCGTTCGTCATCCTCATCATGGGGAACCAGCCCAGTGACAAGCTCAAGCAGGACCTCCTGCACCATGTCCGGACCACTATCGGGCCCATCGCCATGCCCCACGAGATCGATTTCGTGGACAAGCTGCCCAAGACACGGAGCGGCAAGATCATGCGCCGGGTCCTGAAAGCAAAAGAGATGGGGATCGATCCTGGCGATATATCGACACTGGAGGAATAATCCCCCGGGGTTTTTTCCATCAATAAAACGGAGCGAACAGGAGAAGGATCTGAAATGAGTGATAGTCAAAACGAAACAATCATGGGAATGGAACCGGAGAAAGGGCGTTGGATCCTGATCCTGCTGGGGCTGATCATCAATCTCTGCCTGGGAACGATCTACTCGTGGAGTGTGTTCGTTGCACCGCTCACTGCGTATTTCACCAATGATCTCGGCCAGACCGTAACGGCAAGCGACATACTGCTGCCGTTCTCGGTCTTTTTGGCATTCTTTGCCGTGGCCATGCCATTTACCGGTAAGTATATCGAGCAGTACGGCCCGCGGAACATCACAATTGTAGGCGGGGCGCTTACCGGGCTCGGGTGGCTTCTTGCCTCCTT
>CAZMCL010000355.1:0-2160 GCA_964564375.1 uncultured Methanoregula sp.
TGCAGGAAGGATCGGCCTCATCGTTGAAGGAAAGGAAAAGATCGGCACGGTCTGTTGTGCTCTGGATGCCACACCTGCTGTTGTCAAGCGTGCGGTTGCGGCAAAAGCCGATATGCTCGTTGTCCACCACACGCCGCTCTGGGCCCCGGTCACCTCCATCACCGGCCCGACCGCGTCTCTCATGCGCGACGTGCTCGCCGCCGGCCTGAATATCTTTGTCATGCACACCAACTTTGACCATGCCGAGAGCGGAATCAACGATGCGCTGGCTGAACTCCTCGCGCTTACCAGTACCGAACCAATGACGCTCGGGCTGGTGGGTGACTGTTCACTCACCATCGAAGAGATCGGGAGGCGCCTTGGCTGCCCGTTGCGGGTCTGGGGGAAGATCAAAAAGCCGGGGCGGCTCGCAGTGGTCGGCGGGAGCGGTTTCGACCCGACGTTCATCCACGAGGCAAAGGAGCGCGGCGCCGATGCCTTCCTCTCCGCTGAACTGAAGCACTCCGTGTACCGCTCCGCCCCGCTGCCCTGCATTGAGGCAACGCACTATGCGCTCGAAGCGCCCGGCATGGAACGCTTAGCCCGGATCCGGGGCTGGAAATTCATTGCCGACCCGCCGGTCATTTCCATTGTCCCATGAGCGACCTCTGGCAACGGCTCGCGGAAAAAAAGGATCTTGATGAGAGCCTGCGGGCCGAGATCGAAACAGCTTTCGGTCCCCGCGGAAAAAAGGCGCTTGCTGCACTGGATGCCGGAAAAATAAAAAAATACCATGACTTTTTTGTAGTCGAGGGCAGGACCGATGATTACGTGGTGGACGAGGACTTCTGCACGTGCCGCGACTTCCTGTACCGCGGCCGGACCTGCTGGCACCTGATTGCTGTGCGGATCGCACAGGAAACCGGCCGTTTCGAGTCCGTGGACCGGTGGTACCAGGATATACTGAAAAACGGCCACCGATAAACCCTCACGGTGCTGCAGGTCATTCAATTAAGGCCACTTGTTGTATTTCAGGAGAGTCCAATAGTCCGGGAATGCTTACCTGAAACAAAACATAAAAACATGAATCCTGCTCATGTGTTTGCGAAAAAAGGAAGGGTTGAAGGGTTACTTCTTTGTTGCTGTCCATGTCCCGTCCCATTCACTGGTTCCTGAGCCATATCTCCAGTTGCCCGTGAAGGATTTTTCATCATCGGCGAAAGTAATGACAAAAACTCCTGCATCATTTGGCGGGTTATAGGAAGGTGCCTCTGACCATGTTCCGGTCAGGGTGTTACCCGAAACTGTACCCTCGATCTTCCCGTCGTCGTGGGTGTAGGTACCGGTGACCTTGTCACCGTTTTGGGTAAATTCCATGATTCCCCAGTCAGAATCCCATGTGCCTGTCCAGGGCACAGGTGCAGTGGTTGCTGCAGGTGCTCCGGTTGAAGAAGTGGAAGATGAGGATGGTGCAAGGCTCGTGCATCGGAGGTAAGGAGTCCGATAACCATGACAGCCATCATTACAAATGTTCCATACCGGATGCATATATCCCGATGAAACCGGGATTTCACGCGTGAGATATCCATATGCCCCATTTAGTAATATATCATATATTAATTATGATATGATGTCGGGACAGAAAAAACCGGATTTCGCCCAAGCTTCTTATCAACAAACTAATTACCGTTTGCATGCAACTGTACAGACGATTGTGTGATCGCCCATGCTCGAAGAGGAATACCAGCTCGAATATTTTAAAACACAGGGGTTTACCCGGAAGATCTGCAAGGCCTGCGGTTCGGCCTTCTGGACCCGGGACAGCTCGCGTGAGACCTGCGGGGACGCTCCCTGCGAACCCTATACATTCATCGGCAACCCGATCTTCCGGCCCCATACACTTGATTCCATGCGCGAGGCCTACCTCTCCTTTTTCGAGAAGCAGGGGCACACGCGGATCGAGCGGTACCCGGTCGTGGCACGCTGGCGCGATGATATTTACTTAACCATCGCATCCATCGCCGACTTCCAGCCGTATGTCACAAGCGGCGTGGTCCCCCCGCCGGCAAACCCGCTCACCATCTCCCAGCCATGCATCCGCTTAAACGATCTTGACTCGGTTGGCAAATCCGGCCGGCACCTCACCACGTTCGAGATGATGGCCCACCACGCTTTCAACAC
>CAZMCL010000356.1:0-2142 GCA_964564375.1 uncultured Methanoregula sp.
TGCCGAGGGGGTTTCTTCCGGAAGTACCGGGACCACTGAGCATTATATCGGCGGGGTCTCCAGCATCATCTTAAAGGTTACCGGAGAGGGATTGGGCGGTGCAATCGCCGGTGCAATCGGTGCGGCCACCGGGGGCTATGGTGTCTATGCAACCGACCAGCGGTTGTTCGTGATCCATAACCCGGATCTTGACGCAACACGCAGCGAAGGGGTCCAGTTTGGCGAATTTCTGGCAAGCGAACTTTTCGGAACCACTGTGGATATGCGCCCGCGAACCATTGCCGATCTCGAACGGTTCAAGGTGTACGATGTCTGGCGAAAAGATATTGCCAGCATCGAGATGAAGACCCCCCGGTTGTTCTCCGGGTTCCTCATTATCAGGACACGGACCGGGGGATTGTTCCGCATTTACGTGGACCACAAGAAAGCCTTCAACCATCTCGAACAACTCCTCAAACTCTTCTACCCGGACATCCTGCAGTCCGAATCCGTGGAAATTGATGATGCCGATACAGAATGGTTAGACGAGATCCATACATTCGAACTCGTGGGGAAACTGCAACTCAGCGATCCTTTAAAGGAATTTTCCTCTGCAAAAACCAGCAGTCTTCCGGTGTTACCAGACCTCCCGCGCGTTTCAGAAGCCCCGGTCAGCGCTGTCGCGGCCGGACGGTGGGACAGCCTGAACCAGTCAGTGAAAAATGTCCCGTACCCGATCTTTGCCATAGACCTGCAAGGTAAGGTCATTGCATGGAATGATGCGATTGTCACCCTGACCGGCATCGAGGCAAAGGATATAATCGGTCAAGGCGATTATGCCTATTCGGTTCCGTTCTATGGCGAGCGCCGGCACATGCTCATCGATTACCTTGTTATGCCACCCGATGCTGCCATTCCCGGAGACCTGCCTACAATCACCCGCGAGGGAGATACCTACTTTGGCAGCCTTGAAGGGGTTACAATCCGGAATAAACCCATGCTCATCTGGGGGAAATGTACCGGCATCTATGATGCCAAAGGATCGATTATCGCCTCCATCCAGTCAATCCTTGTCAGCGAGCAGCCGAATGTGAATTCCATTATCGGGATATACGAAGAAGAGCAGTACATCGGCGGCATCTCCAGCATCACGGTCAAGCTTCCCGACCCCGGCGTAGCCGGTACGATCGCCGGCGCAATCGGGTCCACCACCGGGGGTTATGGGGTGTATGCAACAGACCAGCGGCTCTTCATCATTCACAATAAGGATCTCGACGCCACCAATCCCCACGGGATACAGTTTGGGGCTTTCATTCTTGATGAACTCTTTGGCACTACGGTCGATACCCGTCCGCGCACTATTGAAGAACTTGCAAAGGAGAAGGTGTACGAAATCTGGCGCAAGGATATCATTACTATCGAGATGAAAAAACCCCTGTTGTTTGCAGGACACATCACCTTCAGGATCCGGTCCGGGGAATCTGTCAGGATTTATATTGATCATAAAAAGGCGTTTTTACACCTTGACCAGCTCGTAAAAATGTTCTATCCCGAGATCCTGCGCATCGAATAGAAGAAGGACACCGGGAAAAGCAGCTGAACTATCCTGCCAGTTTAAAAAATACGCGACTTATGTTTTATTGATGGGGTATCCTTCTTTTTCCGTTATTGGCTTGAATGCGGCACTCAGCTGGCGGAAGACGGGACCGGGTTTTCCCGAGCCGACAACCCTGCCATCAACCCATGTGATAGGCGCAACTTCCGCAGCTGTTCCGGAACATATGAGTTCATCGGCAGTATACAGGTCAAAGTACCCGAGGTTCTGCTCTTTTACCGTAATCCCAAGAGACTTGGCTATTTCGAGAATGACCATACGCGTAATACCCCTGAGGTTGTTGAGGGTCGGAGGGACGATAATCTCACCATTCTTGACAATATACAGGTTGTCGCCCGATCCTTCCGAGAGGTAACCGTTGGTGTCAAAGAAGATAGCCTCGTCCCCGCCCTTGTAATTCGCCTCGATCTTGGCCAGGATGTTGTTGAGGTAATTGAGACTCTTGACATTCGGCGGCATGGACTCGGCAGCATTGCGCCGTATCGAGACCGTTACTGCCTTGAGCCCTTTCTCGTACAGATCGCCGTACATTGCACCCCAGGTGACGG
>CAZMCL010000357.1:0-2126 GCA_964564375.1 uncultured Methanoregula sp.
TGCAGGAGGGTGTGATATCCTGAATTTATTTCACTAAGTGGCAGTCGAGTAAAACCACTTCTGAAGCCTCAAAATTTTTAAAAAATTATGATGGTGACCCCCTCTCTCCCCCAGAGGGGGAGGCAGCCCAAGGGGTGCGCCCCCTTGACCCCCGATTAAAATGAAAATTTTTTAAACAGCATTCTTGCCCGGCAAGACCCCAACGAAGCGGCACAAGAGGGGGGCATCATCTCTTGAAAAAAATTGTTTTTTACAAAGTAAAAAAAATCAATTTCTTTTTGCAAGAACTGCAAGCACAAAGGCAGCGGCTGCTATTCCAAAAGGCAAAGGCGACTGGGCCGGTGTAGTCGTTCCTGCAACAGGAACCAGGGTAGTTGAGGCAACGGGCGCCACAGGAGTAGCGATTGTTGACGGAACGGTCGTTACCGGCAGTTGCTCCACGATATTGAATACGGTCGACCCGGTCACGTCGACCGTAATCCCGGATAACGTAACAATGTACTCATCGGGCCTGAATTCCGATGCATCGACATCAAAAGACCAGCGGTTGTACCCGCCCGCTCCGGGAACAACGGTCACCATGCCGCTGGCTCCCGAGAACCCGCTATCCGCAGTCTTCTGTGTAGGTTGAAACGAGGATGAGGTAATGTCGACCATAAGCTGGTCGCCCGCTGCAAGGTTGGTTGAACCGCTGATGGTAAACCGGTCCCCGACCGCATGGTCCCCGACAGGATTAATGAGGGCGGATGGCGGGGAAACAAAGAACGTGTACGTGGTGAAACTGTCATCCACGTTCTGGCTGCTTATGGCATTGACGAGAGCATTTGCACTGGCAGGGCCCTGGAGGCTGCCGGCGCCGGACATTGTGAAGATGGTATTCCCGTCAGCCCCCATCTGGCGGTTGATGACCTTGCCGGATGAAGCGTCATAATAAATATCAAATTCCCCGTTCATCATCGGGTGCTGGACCACGACAAAGTACTGGCCTGACGCAAGGTTTCGGGTGTCTGAAGACTTAAGCTCGAACTCAAATGTATTATCGTCATTGACCGATATTGTGTCGATATTTAGGTAATTCTTGCCAATCACCCAGACCTGCAGGCCGTCCCGGGGATGGCCCGTGGCAATACCCCGGAGCGTGACCGGGTCGCCATTTGCGATCGATCCGGTGTCGGTTGAGAGTTCATAGGCAATGACCGGGCCTGCCAGGGCACCGATGACGATCCCCATGAGAATAAGGGGCAGGATTCTTCTGGATATGAGAGATAACGGCATGTAGACCACTTCAGGTACGGTAGGTTAGTCAGGGCAAGGGGAAAAACCTGTTTGTTGCAGGAAGGCGGTGTTGCCTGAACGGGTCCGGTTATGCAGCAACTTTTTTAAAAGAATGAGTGGGAGGAGTAAGCCTCCTTTTGTTTCAGCGGCATTCGGCTATGCGCCATACCCGGACGGAAACCGGGCGTCCGAATTGTCCTGTTCTGGCTTGCACCCGCAGGGATTCGCCGTTTCACCGTATCCTGTCATTTAACGCTCAGCGGGTTACTCGCATGGGAACCATGCTTCTTGCCTTATAAAAGGCTCAACCGCATCATGACTGGTAACAGGCCGTGTCGTTTCTGTGCCATTGCCGTGACTCTCGCCACCCGTACTTGCGTACGGCTGCGTGCCCGGTGGGTGGGGGGACTTTCCTCAGCAACACTTAAGTCACCGTCGGCCGCTCTCTCCCTCTCGCTCCATATATTGTCCGCCCGGGCAGATAAGCGCAGCGACAATAATGATCGGGCCGGTTTTTATTTTGGATTTTATGTCTTGAGTGGGATGATCTCATCATGGTTGTCCCGTAATCCGATGATACGCACATGGAACTCAAGCGACAGGCTGTAACCCCGCGGGTATAATGTAAAACTGTCATCAGACAGAATCTGATATGTACAGAACATGGAAATGTTTATTTTTGTTGAGAGTAAAGTAGACTACTTATGTCTCAACTGAAACTGGTAGACCGGCAGGCAGAACTACGGTTTCTGGAAGACCAGTACTCATCAGAAGAATCCGGATTTGTTGTTATCTACGGAAGGCGCCGGGTAGGTAAGACCACGCTCTTAATTTCGTTTATGGAGGATAAG
>CAZMCL010000358.1:0-2125 GCA_964564375.1 uncultured Methanoregula sp.
ACTACCTGATCGACCGGAAGGTTCTGGGGGACGGTTGTGACCGGGCTTGACATCATCGAGCCGACCGTCACGTCCTGCAAAAGATGGCTGTATTTTACCGCGGTCGACTCCATACCCGCCCCGATGTATATGAAGAGAGCGATTAAGATGAGGAACGGAGAGAAGGTGACGAGGCCGATGATCCCGAAGATGATAGCAAATCCCCTGCCGACATCGGCAGCAATCTTTGTTGCCTGGTGAATGGGCATCCGTTTGGCGAGCCAGGCCCGGAGCACCCTCCCGCCATCCATGGGAAAGGCCGGGATCAGGTTGAAGAAGCAGAGGATGATATTCAGGAGGCCGAGGTAACCGGTAATGAAGATGAGGAGCCCGGCCATGGGCGGGCTCGCGATCACCTGCGGGATGACATACACGAAAGCACAGCAGACAAGGCCGAAGATGAGGCTTGCGATGGGGCCGACAAGCGCCATCGGGAGTTCGGCCTCCGGATCGGGAGTTCCCTCCTCCATGGTCGCGATCCCGCCAAAGATCATCAGCGTGATGCTGTTGATCCCGATCCCCTTGCTCCGGGCAACAAGCGAATGGGCGAGTTCGTGGACGAGCACCCCGAAGAAGAGGCCGAACGCAACGACCACGCCCAGCACCCATGGCATGAGGCCTGCCGAGAGGAGGGTTATATCGATCGGGACCCCGAAGAGCCCGATGAGCATATCCACCGTGAGCAGGATCTGGCTTGCTATGATCCATGCAAAGAGAGGAATCACCAGCAGAAACGTGTAGTGGATAAGGATCGGAATACCAAACAAATGCCCGATTCTAAACGATCCGTCCATGATAAAGGGTTATCTTTTTAACTCTTAAGTATATACTTTCATCTGATAACGATGGAAGCCCAGATTACAGATTTGTTCGGTCTGCAGATTTATACCGAGAAAGGAATGTTTATCGGTGAGGTCGAGGATGTCGTCATTGATGTTGACCAGAAGAAGATCGATTCCGTCGTGGTCGGCAAGGTCAACGACCAGCTCTTCGAGCTCAAGAATTTCAAGGGCCTCAAGATCCCCTACCGGATCATCAGTGCCATTGACGATATTGTCCTTATCCGCCACCTGCCCGGTGCATTCGCCGGCGGCAGCGGATCCGAAGAATAAGAAACCATCCGGCGGGTGGCATGCGGGAGGCCCCCCTTATCTTCTCTTTCCCGCAATGGTACCTTTATGGAGAACCGGGAAATTTTTTCTGCGATAACCGCCCTTCCCCCCGTTTTTGTCCGGCTCGACGGCCGTACCTTCCACCGGCTGACCGAGTGTCTCGGCCTTGAGAAACCCTTTGACGAGTTCTTCCACAAGGGGATGGTCACTACGTGCACCTCGCTCCTTGCCGACAGCGGGCTCAACCCCGATCTCGCCTTCACCTTTTCGGACGAGATCAGCCTCTACTTCTTAAAACTCCCCTTCAGCGGCCGGGTTGAGAAGATCGATTCAGTGGCGGCGTCCTATGCAGCGAGCGCCCTCACGCTTGCCTTTGGCGGCACGACCCTCCTCTCGTTCGATTCCCGGGTGATCCCGGCAACGCCGGATTTTGCTATCGGGTACCTGACCGGCCGGCAGAGTGAGGCGTGGCGCAACCACATCAACGCCTACTGCCAGCAGGCGCTCATCGAGGAGGGGATGGATTCACGGGCAGCAGCAGAGCAGCTCCGTGGGCTCCCCGCAAAGGCGCTCCATGAGATGATGCACGAGCGGGGGTTCAACCTTGCGACTACGCCGGCATGGCAGCGCCGGGGCACGCTAGTGTACAAGAAACTCACGGAGAAGGAAGGGTTCAACCCGGTCACGCAAGAGAAGGTGACGGTGGAGCGGAGCGCTGTTACTGTGGAGAGCGACCTGCCGCTTTTCACAACACCGGAGGGGCAGGAGTTTTTGAGGAAGGCGCTGGGCGGCGTGTAGCCTGAAGGAGCGTCAGAGTTTTTTCAAATGATTTCCCATTAAATATGCTCTCTGGAGAAGACAATGGGGGCTGATGCCCCCATACCCCATTTGCGATACATGCCGCCGCCCCCGACGAGGCGCCCCCGCGGCGGATCAATTGCCGTCTCATTTCTTTCAAACAGGCAATACGTCAC
>CAZMCL010000359.1:0-2122 GCA_964564375.1 uncultured Methanoregula sp.
TTATAACGAAGAGCAACCGTGCCTTGTCGACCTTCTTATCGATGGCGAAATCGAACAGATCAGGTCGGCACATAACGGCACCTGCAGGCATACCCCGGCAGTAGACGGCGGGTACGAGTGCACGCACTTCTTCCCCCGGTTCCAGCCGTCCGGGAAGTGGCTGCATGTGGCGGCCTCCCTCATCCGTGACTCGACCGGCTCCATCACCGGTGCCATGGAGACGGTCGAAGACGTCACCGAGCAGAAGACGCGGGATTTCGTTGTTGAGGAATGAGTTTCGCTCAACAATGCTCCTTTTTTTTCATCCGTTGGTCTTAAATCGAAAATGTGCCGGTTACCTGCCCTGCTGTGCTTTTTTCATCAGGGCGAGAAGACCGGCAAGGATCTCGGCAGGGGTAGGAGGGTTGCCCGCGATCTTAACATCAACGGGAAGGATTTTATCGACACCCCCCAGCACCGCATATGTCCCCGCAAAGATCCCGCCATTACAGGCGTCGTCCCCAATGGCGACAACATACCGGGGGGCCGGCATGGCATCGTACGTCTTCCTTGCTGCAATAGCCATATTATGCGTGACGGCTCCGGTCACGAGCAGCACATCAGCGTGACGGGGCGATGCGACAAACGTGATGCCAAACCGCTCAATATCGTAATACGGGTTGGTGAGGTTGTTAATCTCGATCTCGGCGGCATTGTCACTGCCGGTATCAAGCTCGCGGATGGCAAGGCTGCGACCAAACACAGCGTCAATCTCCGCGTGTATTGCATGACCAATCCGTTCGATCTCGTCATCGCGGACCGGATCGTCCTCAGTAAGTTTTTTTCTGATGAAGCAGGAGAGTGCGTTTACCATTCTTCACCTCAAAGGTCCGTCCCCGCATAGGAGAAGTTCATGCTCTTGTTGATGACCGGGAAATCCGGCGGAATGTTCTCCTGCACGGCGTGCTCAATCGCGAGCCAGTTACAGAAGGACGCAGTCCTGAACTTGCAGCGTTCGATCCTGCTGTTTTGAATCCAGAGCCAGCAGAGGTTCTGCCCCCGGGAAGATTCCACCAGCGCGAGGCTGTACCCGTCCTTTGCCGGGCAATCCGAAATGACGGGACCGTCCGGCATCTCTTTTATGAGCTGGTCGATAAGATCCAGCGAGGCTATGATCTCCGCGGCCTTGACCGTGAATCGTGCGAGCACATCACCGTCATGCAGGTTCCTGACCGTAGGACTGTAACGGTTATAAATGCCATACGGGTGCTGGACTCGGGTATCCTCCGTGCTCCCGCTTGCCCTGGCTACCGGGCCCGAGAGGGCAAGTGGCAGAATGAGCGACCTGTTGACAATGCCAGTAGTGGCGAAGCGGTCGATAACCGAGGTGGTGGAAAGCACGATCTTGAGGCCGACCTGACAGCGTTTCTTCAACTGGGCGAGGAACGATGCAAGGCCGGCAAGGTCTGCTTCCGGCAGGTCCCGTGCAACCCCGCCGGGCCGGACCATGCCCCGCAGGAACCGGGAACCGGTGATCCGGGCGTTTGTCCGCATCATATCCTCGCGGAGGACAAAGAACTGGTTTGCCCCAAGAGGGAAGCCCACGTCAATGAGCATGCCCCCAAGGTCGCCCAGGTGCCCGGTGATCCGTTCCATCTCAAGGAGGACCGTGCGGATGTACCATGCACGTTCCGGCACCGTGACTCCTGCGATCTGCTCCACGGCCATACAGAACGCGGTTGCGTTTGCCACGGACTCGTCGCCGCTCACCGCTTCAGCTATGGGCAGGCACACTGCGGGATCTTTTCCCTCGATGAGTTTCTCGATTCCCCGGTGCTTGTAGAACATCCTGATTTCGAGGTTGAATATGGTCTCGCCGATCACACTGAACCGGAAATGGCCCGGTTCAATGATCCCCGCATGCACTGGCCCCACGGGAACCTGGTACACACCCTCACCGGTGACCTGCCGGAACGGGTACTCATCAGTCGGGCTCAGTGTTTCGCGTGGCGTGATGGGGGCATTGACAAACGATTTTTTAAGAGGGTGGAAATCCGCCGGGTAGATCTCGTGAAGGAAGAGGCGCCTTGTATCGAACGCTCCCTCAAACGCCACACCAAAACCATCCTGGCACTCCCGCTCG
>CAZMCL010000360.1:0-2115 GCA_964564375.1 uncultured Methanoregula sp.
CATCTGCTGGATGTCGGCAGGAGAATGCCGGAGCACGAGCTCCGCGATTGCGGCACCGAGCTCACCGCGGGTTGTGGCCCGGGCGAGGTTCTGGCATTCTGCAGCTATGGCGATGCAGTCGGCGCCCGAAGAGCTGTTCCTGCTGCCAAAGGAAAAGTTAGACATGGGATGAATTTCTGAATAACTGGTTTTTTGGCTATGGGCATATAGGTTCTTGTTCCTGATTAATTCAAAAAAAATCAATTCTGATAAAATCATCAACTATTCTAAGACGCTCTTGGGGGTTCCACCCCCGCCGCTGTCGCATCCCCCAGTTGCGATGGCGACGTATTACCGTGTCTAAAAAAGAGAATTCTTCTGCTCATTGAGATGATCCGGTAATTGAGGCCGCCGCGGGGCGTCCTCCGGGGCGGCGGCAGATATCCCAACGGGGGTATGGGGGCATCAGCCCCCATCATCATATTCTGCAAGCATATTTTTCCAATGAAATCATTTGGGATTGTTCAAATTTTTTAAAATTAAGCGTAAGTCCGAATCTCACCCCTGCCCAAAAAGGTAATACAGCACAATCCCAATGCGCAGGGGCGGCCCAGGGGACAGGCACGGTCACATCCGTCAACGATTCCCCAAAGCAACCCAAAATTTACCATTTCCCTAAAAAAAATTTCGCCAATAGTGGTGCAGGAATATTTTTTATATGCACCATTCCAATAATTACTCATGGTGATTTCCATGAGTGAGTGCTTTATTTGTCAATAACCTGCGCTTTTTAGATACCACGTTACGGGACGGGGAACAGACCCCCGGAGTTTCATTAAACCCGGACCAGAAACTCGAGATTGCAACCAGACTTGCGGCCGCAGGTGTCGATGTGATCGAGGCCGGTTCCGCTGCTGCATCCGATGGCGAGCGCGAGGCCATCCGCCTCATTGCGGATGCAGGGCTTTCACCTGAGATCTGCACGTACGTCCGGGCACTGCATGCCGACATCGATTACGCTGCCGATCTCGGGGCGGACTCGGTCCACCTTGTCATACCGGTCAGCGACCTGCATATCGCCAAAAAGCTGAAAAAGACCCGGGAGCAGGTGGCAGCGATGGCCTGCGATGCCGTGGAATACGCGAAGGGCCGGGGGCTCATCGTTGAACTCTCCGGAGAGGACGCATCGCGTGCCGACCAGCAGTTCCTGCAGGAGATCTTCTCCGAAGGGATTCGGTGCGGGGCTGACCGGCTCTGCTTCTGCGATACGGTAGGCCTGCTGACACCGGAGAAAGTGGCTGATTTCATTCCGCCGCTTGCAAAAATCGCCCCTCTCTCCATCCACTGCCACGACGACCTCGGGTTTGCCTTAACAAACACGATGGCTGCGCTGAAGAACGGGGCCTCATGCGCCCACGTGACCGTGAACGGCCTTGGCGAGCGGGCGGGGAACACCCCGTTAGAGGAAGTGGTGATGGCCCTCGAAATCCTGTACGGGTACGAGACCCGGATCAAAAAGGAGGAGATCTACTCCCTCTCCTCACTCGTCTCGCGCCACACGGGAGTACCGCTGCCCATCAACAAGGCAATTGTCGGTGAGATGGCCTTCACCCACGAGAGCGGCATCCATGCCCATGGCGTAATGCGGGAGCCTTCCACCTACGAGTCAATCAAACCGGAGATGGTAGGCAGGAAGCGCCGGATCGTGCTCGGGAAGCACTCCGGCTCCGCATCCGTTGAGGCCGCCCTCACGGAAATGAAGTACACGGCCGATGAGAACCAGCTCAGGGAAATCGTGAAAAGGATCAAGAAGCTCGGGGACGAAGGCAAACGCGTGACCGACGCTGACCTGATGGCGGTAGCCGATGCCGTCATGGCCATCGAGTGCAGACCGTTCATAAGGATGCGGCAGTTCACGGCCACCTCCGGCAGCCACATGATCCCGACCGCGTCTGTCACGCTGGTCGTGAACGGGCAGGAGATGACCGGGGCAGCAACAGGAGATGGGCCGGTGGATGCGGCCATGCAGGTCCTGCGTAAATGCGTCAGCGACGTAGCAGACATCCGGCTTGAAGAGTACCATGTCGACGCAATCCGGGGCGGAACTGACGCCCTTGTCGATGTGACAGTAAGATT
>CAZMCL010000361.1:0-2112 GCA_964564375.1 uncultured Methanoregula sp.
TGCGATGAAAGCAGTCATCGCGTACGGGGACGGGTATTCGGTCTGCGACAACTGCCGCAAGCCCAACCGGCTCGATTATATTGCAAAGCCCCCCATCGCGGAGTTCCACAAGGACGTGGCGAAGTGGCTGAACATGGACGCTGTCCGGACCGTGCCCGGCGCCCGGCGCGGATTCCAGGCCGTTGCCGGAACGTACGTGAACAAGGGCGACCCGGTCCTTTTAACCTCGCTCTCGCATTACACGGAGTTCATGGCAGTCGAGGGGACCCGTGGGATCGCCCGTGAGATTCCGGCAAACGACCAGAAACTAGTCACGCCCGATGCAACCGCGGAGAAGATCGAGGAAGTGAAACGGGAATTCGGCAGGGTGCCCGTCCTTGCCTTCATCGACCATGTCGATTACCAGTACGGCAACATGCACGATGTTTCAGGAATCGCCAAAGTGGCGCACCAGTACGACATTCCGGTTGTGTATAACGGGGCATACACTGTCGGGGTCCTGCCGGTCGATGGCAAGGCGCTGGGCGTTGACTTCGTTGTCGGATCAGGCCATAAGAGCATGGCAGCCCCTGCCCCGTCCGGGATCCTTGCCGCAACCGCCGAACGCGAAATGGAGGTCTTCCGCACAACTGCAATCGAGGGCGACGTGACGAAGCGCAAATTCGGCATCAAGGAACCGGAGATGATGGGCTGTACGCTGATGGGTGTCACGCTCGTGGGCATGATGGCCTCGTTTCCGCATGTGAAGGAGCGGACAAAACACTTCGATCGCGAGCTCGCCAACCACCAGATCGTTATGGACGCACTCCTCTCCATTGAAGGGACAAAGTGCCAGTCCGAGTACCCCCGGAAGCACACGATGACCCGGATCGATACGATTGCGTCGTTTGACACGGTGGCCGAAACACACAAGAAGCGCGGCTACTTCTTCCAGAGTGCGCTTGAAGGGCGGGGCATCACCGGCATCATACCCGGCGCAACCAGGGTCTGGAAGTTCAACACCTACGGCTCGACAACGAAGCAGGCAGAACACCTTGCGGGTGCTTTCGTTGAGATTGCGCGGGAGAACGGCTTAGCGGTAAAGGAATAACTCTCTTTTTTCCGGGCAGCTAAGGTTATTACCCCCCATGCCCTACGAATCGATCAGACGCGCTCTTAAAAAGAGCAGCAGCGCTGTGTTTGAATGCTTGAAAAGATCGATCTTTCCAAAAAAGCCGATGACGGGTCGTATGAAAAAACCCTTGGGTCCTACAAGGAGCGCTTGAACATCCTCCAGCGGGCGCTCCGCGACCAGCAGATCCCGGTCATCATCATCATCGAAGGCTGGAACACGGCCGGCATCACGATGACCATCCATGAGATCGTCCAGGCTCTCGACCCCCGCGGGTATGCCCTCCATTCCATCGAGAAGCCCACGTACGAGGAACGCGCCCGCCCGTTCCTCTGGCGGTTCTGGCTGCGGGCCCCTCCGAAGGGGCGCATTGCCCTCTTTGCCAGGAGCTGGTACAGCCGGGCGATCTCTGAAGAGATGCAAAAGCATACCTGGGAAAAATCCTTAAAAGGGCGGGCAAGGCAGATCAACAACTTCGAGCGGCAGCTCTTTTGTGACAACATGGTAATCCTCAAATTCTTCATGCACATCACCAAAGATGAGCAGAAGATGCGGCTTGAGGCACGGGAACGAAACCCGTTAACCGCGTGGCTGGTTACCCCGTCCATCTGGAATATCCACCGGCATTATGATGACTCCCTCCCCATCATCGATGAGTTCATCCAGAAGACCGATACCGGTTATGCGCCCTGGATCATTGTTGAGGCAATGGACCGGAAATACGCGATCCTGAAGGTCTATGCAGCAATCGTAAAAACCCTGGAGAAGAAGACCGAGGCAGAAAGGGAGGGAAAGGCAAAGAAGGGAAAGCAACCTGGGGTTCAAGGCCGGAAATATCATACTCCTTGACCGCTATATAGTCTGCATCAGGATCATTTTCATAAACGGTATATTCTCTCGTCTTTCTTTCTTCAACATACGTCCTGGTTTTTTCATCAGGTATGAAAATCCCGTTTTTGGCTCCCGCTTCGATAGCCATATTCGTTATCGTCATCCTCGCT
>CAZMCL010000362.1:0-2101 GCA_964564375.1 uncultured Methanoregula sp.
ATGCTGCGGACCATGTGCGAGGATCGCGGGGCGGCATTTTATGTTCCCGAACAGAAATATCTCGGGGATAACGGGGCGATGATCGCCTACACAGGCAAACTGATGCTCGAGAGCGGGGTCTCGCTCCCGGTTGGGTCCTCGCAGGTGAACCCCTCGTTCCGCTCCGATGAGGTTGAGGTCACGTGGAAACACGAAACCACTTCCACCGGCCAGTCAGCGCAGGACAGTGGAAATACACAGCGGCAGGGGGCAGAGGCGATCGTCACATTCAGGGACGGCATGGCGGAGAAGCGCCGGGTATCCAAGCGATACCGCGTACCGGCCCTTGACAAGCGGCTGATCACCGAACGGACGAGGGCAGAGACGCGCCTTATCCATACCGCCCGAAAAGCCGGAGTGCCGACACCAGTTATCCACGACATAACATCAGACACTATCGTCATGGAACAGGTACAGGGGACACTTCTAACCCTTGATCTTACCGAAGAAAACCTCATCGAGGCCGGCCGTATGGTCGGGAAACTGCATGCGGCAGGGATCATGCACGGGGATCTAACGACCAGCAACCTGATCGTGCGGGAAGGCGACCGGAAGTGCGTGCTGATCGACTTCGGGCTTGCACAGGTGACGCAGGAGATCGAGCAGCGCGGGGTGGACATCCATGTCCTCTACCAGACGCTGGAGAGTACCGCACCTGACAATGCCAATTCCCTCAAGGTTGCATTCAACGAAGGCTATGCCGCGACCTTTACCGGTGCCGGTGAGGTCATAACCCGCGAGCACGACATTGTGATGAGGGGGAGATACCACTGAAACTCACGATGGTTACGAGCAATGCCAACAAGGCGGCGGAAGTTGCAGCATACTTTGGCGGGATGCTCGAAGTGGAGCATGTTGCTCTTGATGTGCCGGAGCACAGGTCCGACGATATCGGTGAGATCGCACGGGAAAAAGCCCGGTACGCTTTTGGGATGCTGAACACCCCGCTTATCGTTGACGACACGGGTTTTTTCATCGATGCGCTGAAGGGTTTTCCCGGCCCCTATGCCGCTTATGTCCTCAATTCAATCGGCAACGCCGGCATCCTGAAACTGATGGAGGGGATGCCAGATCGCCGGGCGCGTTTCACGACCGGGATCGCGTATGCCGATGAAACGGGCATCCGGGCCTTCACCGGCAAAATTGAAGGCACAATCACAACAAGTCCTCGGGGAGCCGGGGGGTTCGGGTACGACTCGATCTTCGAAGTGGGCACAAAGACCCTTGCCGAGATCTCAATTGACGAGAAGAGCAGGATCTCCCACCGGGCCCGGGCACTCTCTGCATTCCATGACTGGTTCATAGCGAAACTATCGGAGTAAGGGACCGGTAACGCAAATGGTTAATATGTCCAACAGCTTTGTTATAAGGGCAGACAGGAGTGTAACATAATGGCAAAGTTCCCAGAAGCCGAGGCCCGGCTACTCAACGTGAAAATATGCATGCACTGTAACGCACGCAACGCAATCCGCGCAACCACCTGCCGCAAGTGCGGCTATGCAAACCTGCGCCCGAAGAACAAGGAACGCAAAGCGTAATCCGTTCTTAACATTTTAGATCCCTTTTTTACCATCGTTTCCTGAGCATACAAAAACAGTATCCGGAACAAATCGGATCATCTTTCTATCTGAAAAGATTCCCTGCAGAATCATTACTCGTCCCAAACGACCGGTCATGGCAGAACAGGGGATGGAAATACATTATAACGAAAAAAGAGGTCAGGCGGTATAATAGGTGACCCGCTTGCCCTTTTTGGCATATTCGCCGGCGAAGGTCTCGATGTTGCGCTTATACCCGATCCGATCCACAAATCCCAGTTCGCGGAGTTTTTCCCGCACCCGCATAACGTCGGCTTCGTCCGCCCAGTCTTTTGTGTACACATAGATCACCTTGCGGTTATCGCGGGAGTCCGGGTTGGGTTTTACCGTGCTCACCTTGGCTGAGATCCCCAGCTCAAGGGCAACCGTTGCATCCCGTACCTTCTTCCAGACTGCATCCACCACATCCGGCTCCTGAAAGATCAGCCACTTCCCCGCGTTTTCATCCTCAATTGCCTCCGGGG
>CAZMCL010000363.1:0-2100 GCA_964564375.1 uncultured Methanoregula sp.
AGCTGTAGTGATGGACAAGAAACGGGTCCGTAATTACATGACCTACGATGTCGTCAGTGTCGATATCTCCGGCACGGTAAAAGATGTCATCGACAAGATTCAGAAGACCCTCCATGACGGGTTCCCTGTTGTTGACAAGGATACGGTCGTAGGCTATGTCTCGGCCCGCGACCTCCTCTTCATCCCGCCGGAAACTCCCGTAAAGGACGTCATGTCCGACCGGTTGATCGTTGCAGATCCTGAAATGGATATCAATGATGCTGCACGGGTCATCTTTCGCTCAGGAATCCAGAAGCTTCCGGTTGTCGATGAGAAGAGTCACCTTCTCGGGATCATCTCCAATTCCGATGTCATCCGGTCGCAGATCGAGCACGTGTCCCCGGAAAAAGTCTTCAATTTCATCAGTACCTTAAAAAAACTCTACGGTGTTGATCCCTCACTTAACAGGGGAACCGTTCCGGTAAAAGATCTCCTTCCCACACAGTCGAAGATTTACGAAGACGAACTGGAAGGGCGGATCTACGAAATCAAAAAAGGGCTTGCGGAACCGATCATTGTCGTGCGCCGGCCGGGACGGATTATCCTTGTTGACGGCCATCACCGCGCTGTTGCCGCAAAGCGGATGGGGATCACCGCACTCGACGCATACATCATCGAAATCAAGGAGGAGATCGAACTGGGGATGGAACGGACGGCGCATGCCATGAACTTGAAAAACCTTGACGATATTCAGATCCTCGATTATGCCCGCCACCCGCTCGTTGCTATCACCAACCGGCTGGTGAAACGCGATTAGCGTTCCGGTTCAACCGGATCATAAAGGGATTTTTCCTGTTTTTGTGTCGTAATGATTATGAACGGGCGTTTACGCCGGGGCTATGGATTTCATCGCTGAATTGGGGATCTCCACCCAGGCGTATCGTAAAAAAATTCAAAAAGGGGGATATGTCTTACGACCCTTCACACCGGAGATCGAACTTGTCATTGAGCACATGTTCCTTAACAATGGTGCCGTCCGTAACCACAACCTCAGGCCAGAGCCGGGTCTTGGAGTGGATGACAACACGGTCTCGGAGAACGACACGCGGTCCTATCACCGTGTCGTTCTCGATGCTGCAATCTTCACCGATATGGGTATCGTTGTCTACGATACTGCCGGATATGGCGGTATTTGCCCCGACAAGGACGCGGTTGTAGAGCGACGAGGAAAAAATCTTCACATTATTGCGGATGATACATTTCTCCCCAATGCTCGTATAGGGGCCGACTAGGACATTGTCACCGATGGTTGTCCCGTTTCCAATGGATACCGGCCCGATAATCTTGGTATTGTTACCAAGACTGATGGATCCACCCAGCTGGACCGGACCCCGCACCTGTGCGCCGTGCATCGAAAGGTCGCCGACAATATCGGTGAAGGCAAGGTCCTGCAGTTTCCACCGCTCTGCCTGGCGAAGGGAGTGCGGGCTCCCGACATCGGTCCAGTTCCCGCGGGCAAGCCAGCCCTTGAGGGTGTGACCTTCCTCCATCAGTTTCGGGAAAAGGTCCCGGGCAAAATCGTATTTTGTTCCTGAGGGGATGTGATCGAAGATCTCGGGCTTGCATACATACATCCCGGTACTGGCAAGGTTACTGAAGATCTCTCCCGGTGAGGGCTTTTCCTTGAAGCGCTTGATCTCGTAGCTGGCATTAATCTCGGCAATACCATATTCAGAGGGATCGTCGATGGAGATGAGACCAATGGTTGTGGTGGGTTTTTCTTTCTGGTGAGTGCGGTAAAACTCAAGCATATTTAAGTCAGTGACATGGTCCCCGCCAACAACAAGGAAGTCCTGTCCCTCAAGGTATTTCTGGGCATTCTTGACACTCCCCGCGGTCCCGAGCTTGGTCTTCTCATGGACATACGTGATCTCCGCGCCAAAGAGCGACCCGTCACCCAGCGCTTCTTCGATCGCGGTTCCCATATAGCCAAGCGTGAGCACGATCTCCCGGAAGCCCATGTTCGCAACGTGTGCAACAAGGTGCTGGATGGAAGGGCGGTTGACGATCGGGACACAGGGTTTTGGCCGTTCGAACGTGAGAGGGCGGAGCCGGGTCCCC
>CAZMCL010000364.1:0-2084 GCA_964564375.1 uncultured Methanoregula sp.
TTCAAGCGTTGGAGGTCATCACCATGCGATGATGCATCTAATATGGCGAAAATTTCTGCTGAACCCGTTTCATTGATTGCAGTTTTATCAATATATTGGAAATATTCAGTTAGAGCGGTGTCAGGTTGAGGGATGTAAGGAGAGAAAAATACACAGTACAGTAACAATGCGATTAAAAATCCAATCAAAATTCCAATAAAAAGGAAAAGAATCTCATTTTTACAGATTTTTTTTGAATTTGGCATAACAAAACATTCCGTCAATCATTGATTATACCTTCAATAGAAAATTGTTTTTCCTATCGATGAGCCCCCCTCTTGCACCACCAGTCCCCCAACGGGGGACGAGATGCCGTGCGATGTAACGAGGTCGTTGCAAGTAATACGTCGTTATCGCAACCGGGGGGCGCCACAGCGGCGGGGGCGGAGCCCCCGGGAGCGTCTACGTATTGTAAAAAAAAGAATTCTTCAATCCTTTTTCAGCAGTGCATTGAGCATGAAGTCAGTGACCGGATTATTATATCGCTTCCTGAGTACTGGCGCCAGTGGGACGGGCTCAGCCTGCGGTGCTGCAACCGGGACAGGGGATGAAGGAGAGAGCTGTAGGACCGGGTTCTCGATCCCCAGTTTTTTGCCCCGCATGGTCTTTAGCACGGCAAAGGAGAAAAGCAGTGCTGTGAGTATAAAGAGGCAGATAGCAAAGAAGGTGGTGATGCCGGCGATTATGATGATACGGCTTTCCTGGAAGACCGCCCATGTGCCGACAATGAAGAGGGCCCAGAAGAGTACAACCGAGAGCCGCGTGGTCTCGACCGGGCTTGCGATGCTCCGAGTGCGTTTCGATTCATCGCCCATGGGGAACTGGTCAATCATCCTGCCGAGCGCGATGAGGGCAATGCTGCACCCTACAGCAAAGATCCCCACAATACCAAGGAGTAACAAAAGTATCTCATTCATTTCGTTCACCTCACGACAACAACCTGTTTCGCGCCGCGCTATAAAAAGTATTCCATAAGTGTTGTTTAAGTATTACCAAAGAAAATTTGAGAATACTTATGAAATATTACGGGCAATTAACAGCCTATTTATAGTATTTTAGCGTAGTTTTTAGGGAATGGCAGAGAAAATACCGGCGACCCGCGGGGAACGCGTTGCGATCTCGTACAAAATGCCCCCCAATATCTACGAGAAGGTCAATAAACTCGTGTACGATGAAAAGAAGTTCTCTACGGTCTCCGACTGCATTACACAAGCTTTATTATCCTTCGTCGATAATCACCACGATATGGGACAGTTCAAAGAGCTGTTCAAAGACTACATGTCATCGGATGAGGGCCGGGAACTCATGAAGAACATGATGAAAGAAGTCCTGCTGGATGTGTTATCGCACCAGAAAATTAATACCAAAGATGCTAAGGGTAATCCATAGGTAACATATTTCCATCTCTTCTTTTCCCGCCACTATAGCCTGCGTTGTTGAATAATTTTTAGTGCTGTGCACTATGCAGATCCGTATTATCGCCGTCGGAAAGATCAAGGAAAGATACCTGCAGGATGGCATTTTCGAGTACCTCAAGCGTCTCCGCCCGTACGCGAACGTGCAGGTTGTCGAGATTGCCGATGAGAAGCGGCCGGCCTCCGCCACCCCCGCTATTGAATCGGCTGCAATGGAAAAGGAAGGGGACCGGATCCTCGCTGCGATCCCGGAAGGATCACATATTATTGCCCTTGATGTGCAGGGGCAGAACTGGTCGAGCGAACAACTGGCCGCATCGTTAGGGGAATGGGAACTGTCCGCAAAGAACCAGCTGGCTTTTATTATCGGAGGCGACCTAGGTCTCTCGCCAGCGGTTCTGGCGCGGAGCAACCTTCGCCTCTCGCTCTCGAAGATGACGTTTACCCACCCAATGGCCCGGCTCTTCATGCTGGAGCAGGTTTATCGGGCGTTCCGCATCCTCCGTGGCGAACCATATCATAAGTAAATGGTGGTGGGAAGGGCAGTCCCCACGCTTTTTGTAATTGCGCCACTCAGGTACTGTCATGAAACCCCCCACTGAAACCAACACCTGCAGCCGCTGCGGCGAG
>CAZMCL010000365.1:0-2082 GCA_964564375.1 uncultured Methanoregula sp.
TATCTCCGGTACCGATGTCTCCATCGGGTTCGATACTGCTGTTGCAACCGTGACCGAAGCCATCGACCGGCTCCATACCACCGCTGAATCCCACCACCGGATCATTGTCGTGGAGGTGATGGGCAGGAACGTGGGCTGGATTGCAGTTACGTCCGGCCTTGCCGGGGGAGCAGACGAGATCCTGATCCCCGAGATCCATACCAGCATGGATGAGATCTGTGAGAATCTCATGATACGATACAGGTCCGGCAAGAAGTTCTCCATTGTTGTGGTTGCAGAAGGAGTAAACCGGGAGATGCTCAGCCTCCCCCCGGTACCTGAAAACCTCCAGGACGAATGCGGCCATGAGAAGTTTGTGGGAATAGCAAACATCCTCGGAAAAGAGATCGAGACCCGGATCGGGATCGAGACCAGGGTGACCATCCTCGGCCATGTCCAGCGGGGCGGTTCCCCTACCGCATACGACCGGGTCCTCGCCACCCGGTACGGGGTTGCAGCTGTAGAACTCATCCATACGGGCACCTTCGGCAGAATGGTTGCGCTGCGGGGCAACGAGATCATCAGTATCCCGCTCGAGGACGCGGTGGCGCACTTAAAGACGGTTGACCCCGCGTTTTACAAGATGGCAAAGACCGTAATCGGGGGAATGCAATGATTGCAAAGATGACAGAGATATTCGGGGCATTCGATCCTGCCCATCCCAGGGTGCACTGGGACGGACCGATTCATGAGCCGGAATTACGGATGGCCGAAGACCTCGACGGGATCTTTGCCATGCGGGACTGTGCCGCATCCGGCCCGCTCTATGCCATGTTCCGCGATCTCGCAAAGTCAGCGGCAGACCGCTGGTGGCTTAAACAGAACAGCCTGCGATACGACATCACGGTCATCCCGCCCCGGGTCATCTGCGGCGAATTTGTCAAGACCAAGGGGCATTACCACCCGAAAAATGAGGCAGGATGGGGATTTCCGGAAATGTACGAGGTTCTGGAAGGAACCGCCCATTACCTTCTCCAGCGCGAGGATATGGCCGATGTCGTGCTGGTAATGGCAAATGCAGGAGACGTGGTGGTTGTCCCGCCGGGTTACGGGCATGTCACCATCAACCCGACAACGGATCAGGCCCTCCATATGGCAAACATCGTCTCGTCCCGGTTTGCGAGCGATTATTCAAAATACGTGGACGGGAACGGGGCCGCGTACTACGAGATGGCCGACGGGTCGTGGAAAAAGAACCGGACCTATGGCAAAGTGCCGCCCCTGCGACGCGTTCATGCCGGCTGCATCCGGACAGATAAGGCCGGGTTTGTGTTCCCGCTCTACCGGCTCATTGCAAGGCGCGATCCCGTGCTCGGTTTCCTGAATCACCCGGAGAAATTTTGCGGTGTTGCAGAACTTGTGTATCCTTAAATTTATGGGATATATCAGACACGTTTTTTAAAAATTACCATTTCCAGTTCAGCAGGATTGGCAGGATAACCACTGCAAGCAGGACTGCAAGCATACCGTAACTGATCGCGCTGACCACAGAGCCGGAGTACTGGAGCCATCCCCGCCGCTCCATGAGCCGCTCAACCCCTTCCTTGAGGATGTATCCCCCGTCCAGCGGGATGAGCGGGAGGGCATTGAACGTTCCGACAACAAAATTGAACCACCCGCACCAGAAGAGGATCTGGATCACGAACCAGAATTCTGCGAAGGGCACCTCCCACATCGTGCTGTCAACAGAATCAATGGTCAGCAGCCCGAAATGGCCCCAGCTGACCGGCTCCATGATCGTGTAGATGGGTGTAGCAAGCAGGATTATGGTCCCGATGGGAGTGGAGAGCATGTCGAACTGCTCCCTGACAAGCGGGGCATCATAGTAACTCACGCCCATGAACCCGCTGGTCTTGCCACTCATTTCCGTTGGCCATGGGGCAAGTGTCAACTGGTACTCCTCAGCAATCCCCTTATGCTCGATAAGGACGGCGATACTATCGCCGGGCACCGTTTTATCAAGGACTGCAGTCACGTCCGCCCGGTCACTAATGGGGACGCCATTAACTTCACGGATAATGGAATTGGGCGGCAGCCCCGCTG
>CAZMCL010000366.1:0-2081 GCA_964564375.1 uncultured Methanoregula sp.
CATGGCATCCTGGAGCATTTCGAGATCGTCCGGGTGAATGAAAAACTGAGGAACATCGCCGATGATTTCCGCGGGGTCAAATCCTATGATCTTCTTCACCGCCGGAGAGATGTACATGATCTTCCCGGCCGAATCTGTGAGCATGATGATATCGGAACTCCGTTCCGCCACACCCCGGAACTGCCGTTCACTCTCCCGCATCCGTATGGTAAGAACCGATATCACGGCTGCGATAAGGATGAAGATCGCGATCCTTCCTGCCACCGGGAGAATTTCTTCACTATACCGCGGCGTCAGGAAGTACGTCATGGCTGCGTAGATCACCGAGAGAGCACAGGCAAAGAGGACCCCGCGCCGGGGGAGGAAGTACGCGACGAGAATAATCGGGATATAGAAGAGGTGCGGGAGGACATTCGTGATACCCTGCGTGAGCGCATAGCCGTTCAGGATCAGGGTGGAGATGGTGATGGCTGCAATGAGGAACGCAAGCAGGTAAGGCTTCTGTTGCAGACCAGAAATGTTGGAACGATCCATGGGGCGGGTTCACCTCTCTCTGTGTACGGTGTTTGTTCTTGGGGCAGACAGATAATACTTCTCACGCTTCGTTAACCTGACTGAAGTTTCACTCGAAGGTTAACAAGGATCCCCACAACAACAGGGTACCGGCCTGTTACCAGCATTACTCCTTGTTCTGCACAACAATCACAAACGCTGTCCCGTCCGTCCGGTCAAGTTTGACCGTCCCGTCCAGTTGCTCCACAAGGTCTACCACAAGACGGAGCCCCAGCGATTCGGCATTGCGCCAGTCGAAATCCTCCGCAATCCCGACCCCGTTATCCTTAATTGTCATCGCAATTTTATGGTCGTCCTCATGGATAGCAATGGAAATCTCGCCTCTTTTCCCGTCGGGAAAGCCGTGTTTCAACACGTTTGAGACCAGTTCGTTGATAATAAGGCCAAGGGGCATTGCGACATGAATATTCACCTTTACATCATCGATGTGAAAGACAGGGCGTATGGTCTGGTGACTGACCCCATAAAACTGGAAGAGGGAATCGGTGAGGAAACGGGCATACTCCGCAAGGTCAATACGGGAAATGTCACCGGACCGATAGAGCTTCTCATGGACCAGCGCCATGGCTTTTATCCGGTTCTGGGAGTCCTTGATCGCATTGAGCGTGGTCTCATCATGGATGATTTTTGACTGGAGCTTTAACAGGCTCGAGACAATCTGGAGGTTATTTTTGACCCGGTGGTGGATCTCGCGGAGCAGGACTTCTTTCTCGTGCAGCGACTGCATCACCAGTTTTTCTGCCTTGTTGCGTTCGGTGATCTCCCTCTCCAGCTGTTCGTTCTTCTCGTTGAGTTCCAGCGTCCTTTCCCGCACACGCTCTTCAAGTTCTGCATATGATTCCTGCAATGCAGCCTCTGCCCGCTTCCGGTTGGTGATGTCATGGTGAAACGAGACAAAATGTCCGCCATGGATTTCAGAGTGGACAACACTGACCTCTGCATCGATTATCCTGCCATCCTTACACCGGTACCGGGTCTCGAACCGGTCTGCCCCTTTCCGTATAATCTCCTGCATATGACGGGGGACTTCCTCAGGGGACTCGTTTGCCTCAATAGCCGGAAGGGAAAGGGTGAGCAGCTCATCGCGGGTATACCCGGTCAGGGCGCAGAATGCATCGTTCACATCAACAAATGCCCCGTTAAAGTCAATAATGCAGAAACCGTCCATCGTGGTCCGGAGGATATTGCGTTCCTCATCTTCGCTTTCGCGAAGGGCACGCTGACCCTCTGCCATCGCATCATACTGCCGCCGCAGCTCCTCTTCCTTAAGCATCAGGGTATCGTATGCAGCCTGCAACCCGCCCTCGGCACGTTTTTTCCCGGTGATATCAATGCCGATTGCCACAAACCGGTCTGATGTGCCATCCTCATCAGGAATTGCGCGGGTATTCCATGAGATCGTCTTCTCCTCACCGGTCCGGCTCCTGACAATGGTCTCAAAATTTTCGAAATACTTGTTCTCGCTGATGATCTTCGCAATGGTCCCGGTCACTTTTTTCCGGTACCCT
>CAZMCL010000367.1:0-2078 GCA_964564375.1 uncultured Methanoregula sp.
CGCTCCATCTCCTCTATGAAGGCACGCACATGCATACAGGATCATGGACGGCCGGAGTTAAAATCACATTTATTACCTTTAGTAATAACGGTTACTTTTAATATGCATTAAATGGAATATCTGAATATGCACAAGACGATTGAACAGATCCATGAACGCATCCGGGACGGGAACGCCCGCGTGGTCACGGCAGAAGAGATGCCCGCGATCGTTGCCGAGCTCGGGGAGAAGGGAGCACTAAAAGAGGTTGACGTTGTCACGACCGGTACCTTTGGCGCCATGTGCTCGTCCGGAGCCTTCCTCAACTTCGGCCATGCCGAACCTCCCATCCGGATGGAGCGGATCTGGCTCAACAATGTCGAAGCCTATGGCGGACTTGCAGCGGTGGACACCTATATTGGCGCCACTCAGCAGTCCGATACGCTCGAAGCGGAATATGGCGGGGCGCATGTCATCGAGGATCTTGTCGCTGGAAAGTCAGTGGAACTCCGCGCCAGCTCGCACGGCACGGACTGTTACCCGCGCCGGACAATCGAGACTGACCTCCTCCTCGAGAACCTGAACCAGGCGATCATGTGCAACCCGAGGAACGCATACCAGCGCTACAATGCGGCAACGAATACCACTGACCGGACCCTGCACACCTACATGGGCACCCTGCTGCCGGGCACCGGGAACATTGCCTTCTCCGGCGCGGGAGTCCTCAACCCAATCTCGAACGACCCGAACCTGCGCCTTATCGGGAGCGGCGTGCCTATCTTCCTCTGCGGTGCACAGGGTATGATTGTTGGTGAGGGTACCCAGGCCTCACCCGGCAGCGGCTTCGGGACGCTGATGGTGACGGGCGACATGAAGCATATGTCTCAGGATTACCTGAGGGCAGCAACCATGACCGGCTATGGTGTGACTCTGTATGTGGGGCTTGGCATCCCCCTGCCGGTCCTTGACCTTGACGTGGTCCGGGCAACCGCGGTGCGGGACGAGGATATCCGCGTGGATATCCTCGATTACAGCGTGCCCGGCCGGTCCCGCCCTTCGGTCAAGAACGTGACTTACGCGGAACTGCGCAGTGGGATTGTCGACATAAACGGTGAGGAGGTCAGGACTTCCTCACTTTCCAGTTACCGCAAGGCCCGGGAAGTGGCGCAGGAACTGAAATCGTGGGTCGAGAAAGGAACTATCCGGCTCACCCTGCCAACGCGGCCGATTGATGCGAAAAAACAGGCCCGCCCCATCCACCAGACCACACCCGGCCCCCGGGTGCTGGACATTATGTGCCGCTCGGTTATCACCGTCAGCGAGACCGAAGAGATCACCGCGGCCGCAAAGAAACTCCTCAAGGGCGAGACCAACCACCTGCCGGTCGTGAACGATAATGGGGTGCTCGTGGGGATAGTCACGACCTTCGATATCTCGAAAGCGGTGGCAAATCCCGGCAAGGCACACCTGGTAAAAGATATCATGAAGAAGAAGGTGATCACCACAACGTCCGATGAATCCGTTGATATTGCCGTCCAGAAACTGGAGCAGAATAATATCAGTGCGCTGCCGGTCGTTGACCCGCAGCACCACGTGATTGCGATCCTCACGGCCATGGACCTCGGGAAACTCTTTGGCGGGAGGTGGCTGAAATGAAGCTCCTCGTCAACTTCTCGCGTGGCAAGGGCAGGAAGCCCATTATCGCCCAGGCGGTCCGCGACACCGGTGTCCTCATCAATGTCGAGCGGGCGCTGATCGATTCATCGGAAGGCGAGGCGCTCATCGAGGTGCCGGACGAACAGTGCCAGCTCGTCCGCGACACGATGGCAAAACTCGGGGCTAACGTGCGGATTCTCGAACACGGTATCCACTACGATGAGAGCGAGTGCGTGGACTGCGGGGCCTGCATCAGCATCTGCCCCCGCGAGGTCTTTTCCTTCGATAAGGAATGGAAACTCCGGTGCGAGGAAGAGAAATGCATCCTCTGCGGCAAGTGCGTTGATGCCTGCCCACACCGGGCCCTCTCGCTGCCGTTATGATCCGGGAACCGTTCCGGTTCCGCGAGACGTTCGCAACCATCCTTGCGGACGACCCGGCCC
>CAZMCL010000368.1:0-2066 GCA_964564375.1 uncultured Methanoregula sp.
GGTACCGGAGATATCGTTGTCGATGGTCTTTGGGATCCCGACAAGGTTGATTTCCAGTTTGGCCATATCCCGTGCCGCTGCAAGGGTGCCGTTTCCCCCTATGACGACCAGCGCGTGGATATCATATTTTTTCAGGTTCGCCCGGATCTTCTGGAAATCGGCAGTCTTTTCAAGCGGGTTTGTCCGCGAAGTGCCAAGGATGGTTCCGCCTTTGGGGAGGATGCCGGAGACCGAGAAGTCTGTCAACGGCTCAACATCGCCGTCAATGAGGCCCTGCCAGCCGTTCCGTATCCCGAGCGTTTCAAAATCATAGGGCAGCCCCGAACGGACAACGGCACGGATCACCGCGTTGAGCCCCGGGCAGTCGCCTCCCCCGGTCATCACTCCGATTCGTTTCATTTTTACAACCACTCTCGTGTTCAAGATATTCTGCTATGATATATGCGCATTGCGGTTGCCGGGCAGGCATCTTTTACACTCCATGTATGAACTCTTTGGCTTCTCATCGGCAGGACTCTAAAAAGATGCGGCGGTGGATGATCCGCCAGCATATGATCAGCTGGGCCAGGTCCCCGGCGGTCACGTACTGCCGGTTGCAGAAGATTGCGATGGGGTGGACCCGGGTCTGCCGCTCGATGCTGTGCTCGAGTCTTTCAACCACGTGCTCGCTCAGTTCCCCGTCGATGACGAGCTCCCCCATCTGGTGGCCGTCATGTTCGCTCGTTAAGAACTTGAGTGAGAAGTCCCGCTCCGAGAGGGAGAGGATGGAGTACAGGTCGAGTGAGAGGTCGATATCCTCGAGGATTTTGCGCAGCTTCTTCTGCGAGAGGGTGATGCGGTACACATTGCGCGTATTTCCAAGTTCCCTGCCGTACTCCGAGTACCCGATGCCGATAACCGCATCGGCAAACTGTTTCTGGGGGAGGACATACTGGGCATAGTCCGGTTCCCGTTCGCGGATCTCTGCCATGACTTCCTCGCGGGAATATCCCCGCTTCTCCATATCGCGCCGGATCTTCCAGTCGTACTTAACCTCCCGCTCCGGGTTGACAAAGAGGGTGAAATCGAGATACTTCCGGAGGATTGGTGTTGAGAACGTATGCAGGCCTTCTAATATGAGGATCTTCTGCGGCCGGAAAACGACCGGGGGATCGAAGGTGCCGGAGGCATGGTTGTATACCGGTTTCTCGATGGGGACGCCACGGCGCAGCCGGATGAGATCCTGTTCGAGCCGGTCGATGCGGTTGGCTTATGGGTGCAACGCGGTAAACCCCTGCTCCTCGCGCTCTTTTCGGTCAAGTGCATGGTAATCATCGAGTGTAATGGTCGAGACAAGGTCGCTGCCGAAGATCTTCCGGATACCCTGCGTGAACGTGGTCTTACCGGAGCCGCTGTCCCCGGCCACGCCGATAGTGAAGATATAGGGTGAAGCAGCGATGGTATCCTTGAAATTGGGGTGGTGCATGGAAATCCCCCTCCGGTTTATGTTCTGTTGATCCTATCCTGCACAACCCTGATGAATGCACCGGTCGGGAGGCCCGGCCTAAAAAAAGAACTCCCGGGGCAATTGGCCTGCTGCCCGTATCATGCCACGACACGGGCATACGTGTCAGTAAGCTGCTCTACGATGGGGCCCCAGAGGAAGACCCGGTCCACTTTCCGGCGCCCCCGCATCCCCAGCGCCCCGGCGTTCCATGGCTCATCAACCATTGTTTTTATCCCCCATGCAAGCGATTCGGGCGTCACATTGGTCTTGATACCATTGACAAACGCGTCGATATTCTCGCCAAGGCCCCCGACATCGCACGCGACAACGCACTTCTCCGCGCTCCACGCTTCAAGGAGCACAAGCCCGAACGGCTCGTTTCTGCTCGGGATGACAACAAGATCGCAGGCGTTGAGGAGCCGGATGTATTCGGTGTCCGGGATGTAGCCGACAAAGTTCACCGGCAGGTCGTGTGCACGGGATTCGAGGTACTGGCGCATGCCGCCATCCCCGGCAACGATGACCTGTGCATCCCACCGGTGGCGGCAGACCTCGCGGATCGCTTCGATAAAGAGATCGG
>CAZMCL010000369.1:0-2062 GCA_964564375.1 uncultured Methanoregula sp.
CATCATGTTCGAGTCCGATGTCCTTTACTCCCTGGCAATCACCCTTGCCCAGAGATCCGGTAAGCACATTTCGACCGGCTCGCCCATGATCGATGCCACCCTGCCGGAAGGATCGCGCCTGCAGCTGACCCTTGGGACTGAAGTGACCACGCGGGGGACCTCCTTTACCATACGAAAGTTCCGGGAAGAGCCGTTCTCTCCCATTGAACTGATGGAGAACGGGACGTTCAACGCCGATTCACTCGTGTACTTCTGGCTTGCCATCGAGAACAACAAGAGCCTGATCTTCATAGGGGGAACTGCCTCCGGCAAGACCACCTCGCTGAACGCCGTCTCGCTTTTCATCCCACCGGTGGCCAAGGTCGTGAGTATCGAAGATACCCGCGAGATCACCCTCTACCACGACAACTGGATCGCGAGTGTCACCCGCGAAGCCATAACCGAAGGCGGCAATGCCATCAACATGTTCGACCTGCTCAAGGCAGCGATGCGGCAGCGACCCGAGTTCATTCTCGTGGGCGAAGTCCGTGGCCCCGAGGCCCAGACGCTCTTCCAGGCCATGAACACCGGGCACACCACGTTCTCGACCATGCATGCCGGCAGCGTTGATGCGGCCATCCACCGTCTTGAGAGCGAGCCCCTCAATGTTCCCAGGAACATGATGCAGGCCTTAAACATCTTAAGCGTCCAGGGCCTGATCTACCGCGGGAACGAGCGGGTCCGCCGGGTTCAGGAAGTGGTGGAGATCGCCGGTATCGATCCCACTACCGGCAACCTGCGGGTGAACAATGTTTTTGTCTATGACCCGGTCCACGATCTCTTCACCTACACCGGCCGGTCACAGACCTATGCCGACATCACCGAGAAACGCGGCTGGACCCGCGACCAGCTCGAGACGGAGATCGCCGTGAGAAAGTCGGTCCTCCTTGCCATGCAGGCACAGGATATCAAGGACTATATCTCGGTAGCCTCGGTCTTCCACGCGTATCACATCAATCCAAAGAACGTGCTTGCCAATATCGCCGACCTGCGTAAGGTAATCCAATGATCGTTCGGGACTATATCCACCGGTGGGTCAGGAGCGACCCGGTCAGATTCCACAGCCTGCATGCCGACCTCATCTCGGCCCGGAGCGGAATGACGCTGGGACAGTATCTCGGGCGCACGATCCGGGTCGCATTATTGTCCGGTGTCCTGCTTGCAGTTGTCGGCTACTTTGCCAGCGCATTCCTCTCCATGCAGATGGTGACCAGCAAAGCCGGGATCTCCAATGTCTTTAATATCCAGATGCCGGTTATCTTCAATACGGTTTACCCCACGGTCTACGTGCAGGCACTCGTGGTCCTCGCAGCGTTCATCCTCGGCACCTATGCCGGTTATCTCCTGATGCTGAAGATGCCCGGCATCGAGAAGAACAGCCGTTCGATCAAGATCAACTTAACCCTCCACAATGCCGTCGCTTACATGTACGCCATGCGGCGTGGCGGCGCTGAGCTGATGACGATCTTCCGGTCCCTTTCGAACCGGGCAAATATTTATGGTGAAGTTGCGCTCGAGTTCCGCCAGATCGTGCGGGACGCGGATTTCTTCGGGTACGATGTGGTCTCGGCCATCCGCCACCTTGCAGAGACGACCCCGTCGGAAAAGCTCAAGAACTTCTTAGAAGATCTTCTCTCCGTCATCGAGAGCGGGGGCGACATGGCGGATTTCTTCGGGACCCGTGTACGGATGTACCAGGAAGAGGCGCGTTTTGAGCAGCGCCAGTTCTTAAACGTCCTCTCCATTGTGGCTGAATCCTATGTCACTCTCTTTGTTGCCGGACCGCTCTTTTTGATTATCATCATGGTCGTCATGGGTATGATGGGTGGCTCAGCGGTTCTCCAGCTGGCGCTCGTCACCTACGCCATCATGCCCATCGGGTCCCTCGTCTTCATTCTCTTAATTGATCTCATCTCCATCAAGGGGGAAAGAACTGAACGGTACGTCAGGACAAAGTGGCTCCATACCTTTTCGGATGTAAGAATTTTCCAGAAGCCGGGCGAGGAACAACTTTACGAACAAT
>CAZMCL010000370.1:0-2050 GCA_964564375.1 uncultured Methanoregula sp.
AAGCTCAAAGGAAGGGTCGAGAAGATGAAGATGGAGGGCTGGGACTGGCTAGACCAGCTCATTGCCGGGGCGGCAAAAGGCGGGGATGATGAGAAGACGGTTGGTATCAAACCGCTCGACAAGTACCTCCGCGATCTCATCGGGGGACGCCCGGTCTTCTCGTACCCGATGCGCAAAGGCGGCTTCCGGCTCCGGTACGGGCGGAGCCGCAACACCGGCTTTGCCGCGGCCGGTATGCACCCGGCAACCCTCTACATCCTTGGCGAGTTCCTTGCCACTGGCACCCAGATGAAAACTGAGCGGCCGGGCAAGGCCTGCGGGGTGGTGCCGGTCGATTCCATCGAGGGCCCTACTGTGCGGCTCCGGAACGGGGACGTGCTACGGATCGATGACGAGGCGACCGCAAAGCGGCTGAACGCCGGAGTGGAGAAGATCCTCGATGTAGGGGAGATCCTCATCTCGTACGGGGAGTTTTTAGAGAACAACCACCCGCTCGTCCCTGCCGGGTACTGTTCCGAGTGGTGGCAGCTGGACGTTGGTCCGGATGTGAAACCCCCGAATGACGAGGCGGAGGCGCTGGCGCTTGCCCGGGACGGGCAGTACCTCCACCCTGACTACACGTGGTTCTGGGACGATATCACAAGCGGGGATATCCGGGTGCTTGCCGATACCATTGCAGCGGGTGGATCAATCGTGGACGGCATACTCCATATCCCGCCCGACCCTTCGACAAAATCACTCCTCGAACTGCTTCTCATCCCCCACCGGGTTCTGGACGACACCGTGCAGATCAGGACCTTCGGAGCGTTCCTTGCCGGTCTCGGCCTTGACGAAAACCTGAAGAAGCGCGAGACGTGGGCAACCGCACCTGCGGATGCAGCCCCGCTCGACCTCGTGATGCACCTCAGCGGCATGAAGATGCGCTCCCGGTCTGGCACCCGTATCGGGGGACGCATGGGCCGGCCCGGCAAGTCCAAGCCCCGGAAGATGAACCCGCCCCCCCACGTCCTCTTCCCGCTTGGGGACTCGGGGGGAGCAAGGCGCTCGTTCCAGTCCGCTTCCGCCCATACCGCGGAGACGGACCAGAACAACACCGAGCTCGACTTCCAGAAAGACGGCGGCATCATCGAGATCGATGTCGGGCGCCGCCGCTGCTCGCAGTGCGGCGAGATCGGGTACCTCAACCGGTGCGAGAAGTGCGGCGGGCATTCCGTTGCCGTCCTCACCTGCCCCAAGTGCGGCCGGGAGCTCACTGAACCCCGCTGCCCCTCCTGCGATACCGGTGGTGTCTGCGGCCAGCGGATAACCCTGAATGTGAAAGTCGAGTACGCAAAAGCCATGGAACGGCTGGGGATGAAACCTGACAGCGTCAAGCTCGTCAAGGGTGTCAAGGGCGTCATCTCCCGGGAGAAAACCGTCGAGGCGATGGAGAAGGGAATCCTCCGGGCAAACCGGGGCATCTTTGTCTTCAAGGACGGCACCACCCGTTTTGACATGATCGACCTCCCGCTCACCCACATCCGCCCGGACGAGGTGCGGGTCTCCGTGGAGCAGCTCCGCTCGCTCGGGTACACGAAGGACACCCATGGCTACGACCTCCAGAACCCCTCGCAGGTCATCGAGCTCCACCCGCAGGACATCCTGGTCTCAGACTCCTGCGCTGCGTACATGGTAAGCGTGGCCCAGTTCATGGATGACCTCCTCGTCAAGTGCTATGGTCTTGAGCCGTTCTACAACATCAACCGGCCCGAGGACCTTGTCGGCCATCTCGTCATCGGTCTTGCGCCGCACACGAGCGCCGGGGTGCTTGCCCGGATCGTCGGCTTCACGCGGGCCAACGTGGGGTATGCCCACCCGTTCTTCCATGCCGCCAAGCGCCGGAACTGCTTTTATGGCGATACGGAGATCGAGGTGTTCGATGGGAGGCGGTGGGAGAAGCACCCGATCCCGTTCAGCTTGAAACCAGATCCAGGGCTGGTGAAAACACTTCATATATTGGGAAAATAAAAACCAGCAACGGAACATACCACCTCTATATCACACCACTCGT
>CAZMCL010000371.1:0-2048 GCA_964564375.1 uncultured Methanoregula sp.
GCCAATGTCTGCACGATTGAAAAGAGTGCTATGGAGAATATCCGTCGGGCGAAGGAAACCCTTGAATTCCTGTACACGCTGGATGCCACGCAGCTCTGCACAATCCCAACCGGAACGGACCTGTTTGAAGTGCCGGCCATTGTCTTCCGGGAGGCAGAAAAAATCAATATCAAGGTAAAATATGATACCATCTCCCTGATCAACCGGTTACGCGAGTCCAGGGCACAATGCTGTAAAGCGCGCCAGGTCTGTGAGGACATCATTGTCTATATCACAGATCAGGGAGAGATTTATTTCGGATAAGTTGATCCTTCAGGCAAACCGGTGTTCCGGCTCTTCAGGGTCTGGCATATGTTTATATCCCCTTTTATGCAATAATTAAGGAAGCCGATATGAGGTTATCCGTAGCAGATCCTATGCACTGACAGGGAAAAATACCCTGTTTTGGATCCTGCTTACGGCGGAACCGTGCCTCCAGACACAGGGATGACGGTTGTGCCGTGGGTAGCCCTTGATTGGTGAACTCATCCTAACGGATGGGATCCCGAGAAGGAGTTGTGATTCGTCACAACAGGCTGACAGAGTGGGTCTGATTACCGCGCATGGGTCGACGTTCGTGCAACGAGCCCGTTCCCCCTGAATACGGGGGATGCGTCATTATCAGGATCTTCTTTCGCGAGACAGGAATGCCGGTGCACACCGGCGCAGGCGTTTGAGTTCATCTCTTCCGCATCTCCGTAACCGGGCAAACTGACAGAACGAGCGCATACGGATAAGGGCCCACATAAAGGGATCCCTCGTATAGCTCACTATTGTCGGCATGTCCGTGTCGCGTGTTGGCTTTATCACGAAGTTATCACACATCTCGGATTTAAAAAAAAAATTCGTGTCGCACTTGAGAATAACCTACACGCAAAAAGGATTGATAAACACATGCCAAAAATCAACAGACCACGCCGCGGCTCTCTTGCATTCAGCCCGAGAAAGCGTGCAAAGAGCCCAATCCCGAAGTACCAATCGTGGCCAGTCTACGAGGGCGCACCGATCCTGCAGGGTTTTGCCGGATATAAAGTGGGTATGACGCATGTTGTCATGGTGGACGACCACAAGGACAGTCCCACCGAGGGCAAGGAGATCATGGTGCCCGTCACCGTTATCGAGGTACCCTCGATGAAGGTCGCAGCCATCCGCGTCTACTCAAAAGATACATACGGCAAACATGCGCTCGCTGAAGTCTGGGCAGACCAGCTCGACACCATCCTCGGCCGCCGGATCACCCTCCCCAAGAACTATAACGGGGAAGCAGCCCGGAAGAAACTGACTGATGCTGCAGCCGCAGGAACCGTGGCAGAGATCTACGCGGTCACCTACACCCAGCCGGCAACGATTACCGGTGTTCCCAAGAAAGTACCCGATCTCATGGAGATCAAGGTTGGCGGTGCAGACATCGCAAAACAGCTGGACTTCGCTCTCGGGCTTCTTGGAAAGGAAGTGACCCTCAATAACGTTGTCCAGACCGGGTCCTACGCCGACATCACCGCAATCACCACGGGGAAGGGCACCCAGGGCCCGGTCAAGCGCTGGGGTATTGCCGTGCGCAAGCGCAAGCACGCAGTCGGCGGCAAGAAACGTCACATCGGAAATCTCGGACCCTGGCACCCGCACCATGTACGGTGGCAGGTCCCCCAGATTGGTCAGATGGGATTCCAGCAGCGCACCGAGTTTAACAAGCGGATTTTGAAATTCTCCGAGAACGCAAGCGAGATCACACCGTCGGGCGGATTCCTCCACTACGGTGTTATCAGGAACCCGTACGTGCTGGTAAAAGGCTCCATTCCCGGTCCGGTAAAACGCCTGATCCGTATCCGTCCGGCAATGCGCCTCGGAGAACATGTCGTCAGGATGCCGGCAATCCAGTTTGTGAGCGTCCAGAGCAAGCAGGGATGATCAGAGATGAAAGCACAGGTTAAAACACTGGATGGCGGAATCGCGAAAGATATTGAACTTCCGGCACTCTTTTCCGAGGAGTACCGCCCCGATCTGATCAA
>CAZMCL010000372.1:0-2041 GCA_964564375.1 uncultured Methanoregula sp.
CTGTCTCCTCAGTTGCCGGCATTACGCGGGCATTGAGGATCTCGCGCCGGGCCTCGATATGGTGCTGCTTGATGATCCGGCCGATAGGGATATCGGCTTTCATCAGGTCGTCCCGGAACCCGGGTGAAAGCCGGTTGACCGGCGTATGCGATATCGCGTAGATGAGCACCTCGCCGCCCTCCCCGGTCCCGATCTCCACGACCCGGTAATTGACCGGGTCGCCCTCGGCAATACTCAGGTTGTCCGCTGCCATGCGGTCGGCCGGCACTACCTCCTGCACGAGCGTTTTTATAACGACTTTCTTGCCTGTCACCGATTCGAGGAGCTGGGTGACCGAGCCGTCGGTCCCGAGCAGGAACTTCTGGACCGGGGAGACTCTGCCCACCTGCGCTTCGATGTCCCGGATTGCCTGCGTGATATCCATCCAACCATCGTCATCGCAGGAAATAATAAGGCTGCTGATGCAGGAGGCGCAGGGAAGGAAAAACCGTGCACCGGATCCTGGTCAGCGGGATGCCCGGCCGCCCCTCTTCTGTGCCGGGCTGCTACCGGGCCGAAAGTTTTCCGGCACCCGGCCAAAAATTTCCGCAAGCGAATCGTGCGTGAGCCGGCCTTTCTTGCCGATCACCTGTCCGCTCCGGAGCGTGACGACCCGGGAAATCATAATATAACTCTCACCAAACAGGTCGAGGCCCCCGGTCGCGAAGTCGTCAATGGTGAGCGGCAGGCTGGGTGCATCGTTTGGCGGCTTGCTGCTGACCGGGCAGATATGGACCGTGCCGTCATTGCAGGTGCCGATGACCACGACCGGACGGATCTTGGCATGGGTCCGGTTATCAAGTGCCACGGATGCCAGGAGGACGTCCCCGCAGAAGTACTGCCCCATACCTGATATGTCCGGCGTGCCGGGACATAAGACGTTTGATTGCTGTGGTCGCAGGGTTTTTCTCTCCCTGTGGTTTATTCTCCTACAGGAACGATACCCGGGGGAAAACGGAATGGAAACAACACAACCTACAGCACGCGAAGCCTCACTCCTGATGGGAGCGACCATGGTTGTAACCATGATTGGAATATTCATCGGGATATTCCTCTTTTTTATCAATATCGACATTGCGGTCAGGACCGCGGCAGCAGTCCTTGTCGGCATTGTGGGGATCATCAGTTTCTTACGCCATTCCGTCTATTACGAGTCCGACCAGTTACGGATGGGCTGGCGGCAGGATCACCCCGAGTTCCAGCTTGAGGTGGGGTACGCAAACCTTACGCTCGGCATCTGGGCTCTGGTTGCAGCAGCTGCCGGCTGGATTCTTGTCTGCGGCATTATGCTCGCCGCCTACGCGACGTACCTCTTGTGCGCCCTCCTGCTCCACCTCTCACAAGCCCGGGCACGGGATGGCCCGCAGGACCCGGCTCACCGCTCGCGGGTGATGAAAAGCGTGGCCTCGACCGGCTTCTTCGTGCTGGCGCTCATCGCCTTTGCCCTAATTGCCTTTGCCCGTGCAGGCGTAATCCCGTTCATGCAGATGTGACGCGCAGGAACGGGGGCGATACCGGCGCCGTGGATACCGTGGGCTCCTGCCCCCGGACTTCCGTGTCGGCTCCCCCGCAGGAAAAATGCCGTAAGTTAATGTAGTACTGCTTCGTTAATATCCGGTAAATGCCAGATGTCCTGCAGATTACCCGGAAAAAACGGGATGAAACCGATGTGGTGTGCATGTCCGGCAGGCTTGACACGAACACTGCCACCGAAGCGGATGCAGAACTTATGGAGCTGGTTGCTTCCGGGGGCCTGCAGATCGTCCTCAATTTCAAAGGCCTTGACTATATCAGCAGTTCAGGTTTCCGCATACTGATCTCTGTTTTAAGGGATGTGAAAAAAAAGCAGGGGGACTTGAAACTTGCCTGCCTGAAGCCTTCTGTAAAAGAGATCTTCCACATGGCTGGTTTCGACCGGTTGTTCCTCTTGTATGAAACGGAGGATGAGGCCGTTAAGAGCTTCACGTATGTTTCCCTTGATGAAAAAGAGAGGCGGATTTTA
>CAZMCL010000373.1:0-2040 GCA_964564375.1 uncultured Methanoregula sp.
ATCCGCGTAAATCCCCGCATCGTATGGCAATCCCTGCCGCAGTCTCCGGCAACAGGAGCGATATCTTTTTTGAAATGCCGGCCCATAACAAACATCAAGAATAAAAAACCGGCCATAACAAGGCCATAGGTTTTCCCTTTAAACCACTGCTCCTGTGTGTTTTTACCATGCTGGACCCGAAAGAGACCTTAAATGAGGATAACGTAAAACAAGGGCTCTCGTTTGTCCTAAGGGACGGGCTCGCTACGCAGGCCATGGTCACGCTTACGAGCGGGATCTTCCTTGTCGCATTCGGCCTCCAGCTGGGCGCGTCCAACACAATCATCGGGCTGCTTGCGGCAATCCCCCCGCTTGCCGAGCTCATCCAGATGCCCGCCATATCAATCGTGGAACGGATCCGCAACCGGCGGCTCATCTGTGTTGGCGCCTCGATCGTCGCACGGCTCTTCTGGCTCGTCATCGCCCTCATCCCGTTCCTCTTTGGCCCGGCTGCTGCCGTGCCCGTCCTGATAGCCTCACTAACCATGTACGGGTGCATCTCCGCAATCTCCCACTGCAGCTGGAATTCATGGATGCGCGACCTCGTGCCGCAGGAGATCCTGGGCAGCTTCTTCTCCCGCCGCATGTCCCTTGCTCTTGCCCTTGGGATCGTCATGTCCCTTGCTGCCGGCGCCCTTATCGATTTCATCGAGAGGAATCCTGCATATCCCCCGGGCACCGCCTACTCGGTCATCTTCCTTGGCGGGTTCGTCGCAGGGTTGATAGGGATCTGGTATATGTCGCATATCCCCGAACCGCTGATGATGGAAACTGTAAAGGTTCCGCTCTTTGACCAGGTCAGATCCACGTTCCACGATGAAAACTTCTCCCGTCTGATAGCCTTTTTAGGGGCCTGGAACTTTGCCGTCAACCTTGCCGCCCCGTTCTTCACCGTCTACCTGCTCGTCACGCTCGGCTTCGACATAACAGTTGTTATCATCTTTGCCGTACTCAGCCAGGTCTCGAGCGTGCTCTCGTACAGCATGTGGGGCCGGATAGCGGACCGGTTCAGCAATAAATCCGTGCTGCGGGTATCAGGCCCGCTCTTCATGCTCTGCATACTTGGCTGGACGTTCACGACCCTGCCCAGCCGGCACCTGCTGACCATCCCGCTCCTTATCGTCCTGCACATCCTGATGGGAGTGTCTACGGCGGGGGTCACGCTCGCGTCGGCAAACATCGGGCTCAAACTTGCACCCCATGGCGGCGCAACCGCGTACCTTGCCACGATCAGCATCACCAACTCCCTTGCAGCGGGCATTGCGCCGATCATCGGCGGCATGTTTGTTGATTCGTTCAAGGCAACCGAACTCTCGCTCACCCTGAACTGGAAGAGCCCGGGAACTGCCATTGCCATCCAGACACTGGACTTCCAGTACTGGGACTTCTTCTTTGTCTTTGCGTTCCTGATTGGGATCTACTCGATCCACCGGCTCGCCTATGTCAAAGAGGCCGGGGAGGTGGAGGAGCGGCTCGTTGTCCGGGAGATGATATCACAGGTCAGCCGCGAAATGCGCAACCTTTCTACTGTAGGGGGACTGCGGTACATGCTCAGGTTCCCCCTGCTGGAAAGTCCCGACATCAATGCAGGAAAGGCAAAAGAGGGTGAAGAGGACATCAAACGTCCGGAACAGAAATGACCGCCTTAAAAAAAATTTCCCGCCACAGGCAGGTATTTCATACAGGCCATGCATGAACGGTGCCGGGCACTCAGTCTGGGCCCGCCATCGTGCACCCTTCCGGCACCCAGAACCGCTTCCCGCCGGTCAAGGTCTTCCCACAGAAGTCCCGGCAGGTTGCCGGCCGCTTCTCGTAGATGCCACAACTCCACTTCGTAATGCCGCTACCATCCGGTTCCTCTTTTTGTAAATGCTGGCACGGCGCATCGGCAAGGAAGAGCCCTCCGGCTTCTTTGAGCCCCCGTGCCCGGAAGTACTGGACCTGGTGCGGCTTGCACTGCCTGATCGCGATGATCGGAAGCCAGCGGCAGCACTCGCCGCA
>CAZMCL010000374.1:0-2039 GCA_964564375.1 uncultured Methanoregula sp.
TGCACACCATCACCATCATCCTCGCAGACAATGACCACCTTCCCGCCCTCTTCTTTCAAAAAGAAGCGGATAATCGTTATCTTCCCGCCATACCGGACCGCATTGTCCATGAGGTTGTAAAAGACCTTTACAATCAGCGGGTCGGCAAACACTTCAGCGCGTTCGGGCAGATCGTTTTTCACGATAATCTGGCCGAGCGGGGCCTGTGCTGCAGCCTCGTCCACAACACCCCGGCAGTCCTGCCAGACGGGAGCCGTAATCCCGATCTTCTCATACTCGCTGGTGAACTGGATCATGGCAACGATCCGCTCGGAAGCAGCAAGCGACTTAGTGCAGTACTCCGAAAGTTTTGGATCGGCCTGCTCGGTCTCAAGGATGCCGAGATATCCTTTGATTACCGTGAGCTGGTTGCCGATATCGTGCCGGGTGATCGTGGAGAGGAGCGTGAGTTTCCTGTTCACCAGCTGGTACGCGGTTAAGAGCTGCAGGAGCTCTTCTGCCCGTGCAGCGAGTTGGTCCTCGAGAGATTTTCGTTCTGTAATGTCAATGAGGAAGAGAAGGGTGGCGGGGGAGTTCCCGACCCGTACGGGTTTTCCTTTCACGATTACGGATCGCCGGAACCCGTCAGCGGCGACAAGCGTGATCTCGTAGAGGGGGGTGGCGCCCGTTTCCTTTCGTGCCTCCATGTTCGCAGCCGCCAGTTTTCGGAATTCTTCGGCAACATAGGATAGAAAAGACGTCCCGATCATATGGTCTTCAGCATACCCCGTTGCCCGGACCATGGCCGGGTTCACGTACAGGATCTTCCCGTCAGGGCCGTAAACGACAATATATTCCAACTGGTCGTTTGCACGGCCCGGGTCGAACCGGTCATAATCAGCGTGCAGGAGATCATCCTTTGCGGGAACAGGCGTCCCTGTATCATCATGCGCAGCGTTGTATTCGGGATTCCGGGAAGGGTTCATGATAATCCAGACAAGATGGGGAAATTATGTCCTTTATCTCTTTAAAACGGTTATAGCTTCTTTGGTTTACCGTGCAAAAAAAGGTATTTGCGGCTCTTGTTTGTTGGCCTTATCAGCTGGGGTGCCGGACTATTTTCCGGCCTTCTGTTTCCGGACTCCTTCTTCGTTCTCCACGAGCAGGTTGATTACAGTCTCGGAAATATCCCCCGCATACTCGCCCGAACGCCGAATGCTTTCCGCGATGTAGCCGATGTTGATCGCGACCAGCGTCTCCTGCCTGAGTACCATGTTATCGATATCGCCGCAGACTTTCTCAAGGGCGCTGATAGACTCAATATTCCGGTGGGCTTCTTTCATGTCCGTGTTAAAGAACGACACAATGCTCCGGTCAAAGATCTCAAGCGACATCACGCTTGATTTTTTCACGGCAGCAAGGATCTTCTTATCGATATCCGAATCCATGAGCGGCAATGCATGTTCGGCGATCCGGACAGCATGGTCGCCCACCCGCTCGATGATCCGGCTGAGCATGTAATAGTACATCGCCATGCCGGGCGAGATCCCCATCTTCCTTGCAAGTCCCGCATGGTGCATGATCATCGTGGTCTGGCGGGCAACAAGCCAGTTGAGCCGGTCAGCATCCATGTCGCGGTTGATTACGTCCTGCGCAAGCACCTTGTTCCGGGTCTCGAGGGCCGCAATCGCGTCCTCGTGCATGGCCCTGACGATCACGTACATCCGCTTGATGGTATTGTCAAACGGCATCTCCGCGGGGTTGAGCAGGTCCCTGATGGCGATGACCGTCGCCGTTTCCTCCACAACTTCCTGGCCGATGGTCATCTGGGTAAAGTCACGGACAACGGTCCGGACAAATGGCGGGAAGCGTTCCTTTGTAGTGATGTTGATCGTGGAGAACCCGGTGATGTAGGCGCCAATCAGCATCCGGAAGAGGAACGCGGGGTCTGTGATCGTGCTGCTGTCGATCTCCTTTGTCCGCTGTATCGGCTCGTCCGTGATCTTTTTTGTCACGAGCAGCGTCCCGTCCGGCTGAACAATGAGCCCGATCGGATCGTT
>CAZMCL010000375.1:0-1485 GCA_964564375.1 uncultured Methanoregula sp.
TAAATTTTTTCACGATACCTTTACTTTCGGGACACCAAAGCGAAACGTATAAGGAGTGCCGGAGGTAAAAATCGCATGATATGTGCGCCAGTTTTTTTTCCCGTTTCATAAAACCAAAACCCCATATTGTTGAGAGTCCCCCGCCGCCGTCCATCACCCATGGTGCCGGCATGCAGATACCGGAATACAAGAATAAACCCTATTTTATCGTGGCGTCCGTGGAGATGGGAAACACTACAACAAAATGCATCCTGACCGGCGTCAGCCTTGAGACGGGCATGTCATATGTCATCAACAAGACTGTCAGCATGAGCCGGGACATCCGCCCCCCAAAACCGGGCGAGACCATCTTCGGTGCTACGCTGGACGGCACCGAACTCACCCGCGAGGCCGTCACCGAGCTCGTGCGGGATACACTGCTCAGATGCCACGAGGAAGCACACCTTGATATCCGGAAAGACCTGGATTTCGTTGTCCGCAGCACGGGCGTTGTTGCCGAGATGGAATCCCCGGACCAGATCGGGGATTTTGTCATCGCACTTGCCAACGGGTGCCTTGCGGCCGGTGTTCCGCCACGGAAGATGACACCCCCCATGTCCAAGGAGAACCAGTCCCAAAAACTCCAGCCGTTCAGCTTTGCCGACAAGGTGGTCTTTGTCGGGGCGGTTGCCGGGGTGATCCCGCCCGTGGGATCGACAGGTGTCGAGATGGTGGCAAACGAGATGGAAGGCGAGCTTGCCATGGCCGGCATTAAGGAGGGGGCGAAGTGGACACCAGTCGATTGCCGCAACCCCTGCATCTCAATTGATTTCGGGACAACACTCGACGGGCGCATCACGAGCGATGTCCCGCCGGACAGTCCCAACCCGTTTGCAAAAACCGTGGGGAACTTCTGCGGGCTTGCCGGTGCGATTCCCGACGCGCTCGTGCGTGGCACGGGCCTTGTGAAAAAACGGACCGGCACTGCGCTTGACGTTTTCGGGGAGCACAGCGTAGCAGGAGGTCTGTTCTCCTTTGGCAACAAGACCGTTGTCAACGATTATGTCAATCGCAGTCACGAGCATATCGACATCCGCATTGTTCCGGCAGAGCGGGACCGGTTCGGCCGGGTGCCGGTGAACGCAAAACTGGCTTTGGAGTCCGGCATTGCCATGATCGGGTGCGACTGCGGAGTCAACAGCAGCGAACTCGATAAACTCCTCGAAATCGGCGCAGAGATTCACAAGAACCATGGCCTCTCCATGCTCAACGAGGTCATCGACCAGGTCTGCGCTCGGATGGCGCTGCGTCTCATCGATGTTGCCGTTGAGCAGAAACTTGTGCCAGAAAATGCCTCTATTGGTTTTACGGGACGGGCGGCGATCTCGGGGAGAAAACCGGAGTACATCCTTGAAGGGATCATGGAGCGGAAACTCTTTGACGATCCGGTGAACCACCTCGTGTTCGTGGATGTGGGCTGCGGGGTCGATGGCTACCACACCGACA
>CAZMCL010000375.1:1495-2033 GCA_964564375.1 uncultured Methanoregula sp.
GTCTTGCCCGCGGCGCTGCCCTGATGGGCCGGTGCATGAACTCGCTTGGAAAGCCCAAAAACCCGATCGGGGGCGTACGCGGGGGACGATGTATTATGAGCCAGCGAATCAAGATAGGTAAGTGAGAAGTGTGATAATATGACTGACGAAGAGCCCCTGTATGATGTGCTTGTCCCCCCCGGTGTTCCCCGCAAGATAATTTTCGAGGTCCCCGAGAAATTCGATGTGAAGGTTGTGGAGCGGAATGTTCCTTTAAAATTCGCCAACATGGAGGGTGAAGAGCGCACGCTCCTCGCATTCCGGGGAAAATTGGACGAAGTCCAGAAGGTTGAGAAATATATGCTCGATGAACTGCGGGCATTTGTTGAAGAGAAGTAAAATCTTACATTCCAAAATCTCTTTTTAATTGGTGATCCTTCCAGTTATACTGCTGGTCCACCGTCAAAGGGGATACGGGACACATTGAGATAATGTCGTACGAACGGCAATGGAATTTTATTCTATAGAAATATTGTAAAAGATTCTGACGCTCTCGGGG
>CAZMCL010000376.1:0-2026 GCA_964564375.1 uncultured Methanoregula sp.
GAGTGCCAGCCCGAACCGTGTCACATTGGATTTCCGGTCGCCCAGATCTGTTTCCCATGGTGGTGAGACCGGCCATCCGGGATCTTCGACAAGGATGACTCCCGTGCGGTATGCCACGGCATCAAAGTCAACGGATGTGGACTGGAGGCCGATCATCATGCCTGGGATCATGGTTGCCACCCAGATGAATGCAAGAATAAAGATAGTGCAGCCCACTAGGAAATCAATGGACATATTCCCGGAATCGTCTCTCATTATGATCCAACCGGCTCCCCTGTTACTGCATTGAACACCAGATACCGCATGGATCCGCCCGAGATAAGGGTCAGGGTATACACGCCATCGCGCAGGTCAAGCTCGCTCTGCTCTGAAACCGTGACAGCGGGATCTGAAAAGATCACGTCATGGTTTTTGGTAAAAAGCTCTTCCGGGAGCATTACCTGACCGGTGTGGATGGAGGTATCCGAAAACCCGCTCCCCCACGGGATCTCGGTCACGTCTTGATTCTCAATAACCATCAGCACGAGTCCGGTTGAACGGTTCACTGCAAATGTCCAGCGGGCTGCATTGCCTGCCGAATCCAGATCCGCCCCCTGAATGTAATAGATCGGGATTGTTCCGCGATCCATTTCCGATCCGGGGATGAACTCCTGTAGCTGTGACTGAGCCGTACTCATGCTCACGTATGACTTCTCAACTCCATGGTCAATGGCACCGATCCCCACATCTACGGGTTTATCGGATGTATCCGCATCACCAAGAAAGGGGATGGTACAGGCTGCGGTGAGGCACAGTGCTGACAACAGGGCGAGCACCAGGATGGCAGGAGGGACAGAGCTACGCATAATCTTCCTTAGTGGCATTTGGATCACGTATCAGATATATATTTGGTTTTTTCTGCACAAAATCAGACTATTCGGATTTCTGGCCACTGGGAGGGCAAATCCTGTTATAATAACATTAATTAATCCGAAGAATTTTTAGTTTCCTTTTCGAAATGGGCCGGATATTTTAAAAAAAGGTGGGGATGCCCGTCACGGCACGATCTTCGTGATCGGGATTTCGAGGATATCTTCCGCACCGCAACTTTTCAGTTTCGGGATAAGCCCGTTGACCGCGCTCTTCCGGACCACGGTCTGGATGCTGTAATAGTCGGCTCCGTGGAGCCTGCTCACGGTCGGCTTCTTCATGGCCGGCAGTGCTGCAACGAGCTGCTCCATCGAGGCAGTCGGGACGTTCATGGTCAGGAGCACCTTGTGACGGGCATCGATGACGCCGAAGAGCAGGGTCTTGATCTCCTCGATCTCCTTTCGCTTCTGCGGATCGGCCCATGCCTGCTTGTTGGCAATAATGGCCGTGTGGGACTCCATGATCTGGCCGATGATCTTGAGGCCGTTCTTGCGGAGCGTGGTCCCGGTCTCGGTGAGATCTACGACAACATCCATCAGGTCGGGGACCTTTGCCTCGGATGCGCCGTAGGAGTGGAACATCTGGACCGGGATCTTGAGGTTCTCGAAGAATTTCCGGGTAAGCTCGGGATATTCGGTGGTGACCCGGCTGTCAGGCCGTATCTGGCTGACGTTTTCGATGGGCTCGTCGCGGTGGACCGCGATCACGATCTTCACGTTCCCTTCGCCGGTTTTGCTGTAGGAGAGGTCTGCCACCTCCACGACATCGGAGCCGGTCTCAGATATCCAGTCAAGGCCCGAGATACCGAGATCGAAATATCCTTTATCGACGTACGTCGGGATCTCCTGCGGGCGGAGGATCTTTACTTTACCGATCCGGGGGTCATTGATCCGGGGATTATAGTCACGATCCGTGCGCTTGACCTCGAGGTCGGCCTCCTTGAAGAGCTGGAGCGTCTGCGCCTCAAGGCTGCCTTTAGGGAGGGCGATGGTGATCATACCCTCAACCATTGCCGCGCAAAAACAATAAAGGAGAAGGGTTCCTGGTTATTCGAACGTATGGACAACGAGCCCGCTTAAGAGCTTGGGTTCGAACCACGTGGACTTCGGGGGCATGA
>CAZMCL010000377.1:0-2024 GCA_964564375.1 uncultured Methanoregula sp.
GGTCGCCGATGAACCGGGTCGAGTAGATCTTCTCCTGCTCGGCGATATGGGTCAGTTCGCCGACAGTCTTCATTCCGGAATCCAGCACGAAGACGTTGTTGTACTCGTACGAGCCCCGGGTCGTGTACACGTTCGACGTTGTTGCCACGCGGAGATTGTTATTGAACTCGTCCATCGCGAACTGGTTATTAAGGTAGCCCGGCACGTCGCCCCGGGCAATGTATGTGATGGCGCCGTTGTCGATTGCGATCTTGTGGATGGCAGTCGTAGTCTGGTCGATCTCCTTCTTCTGGACCTTCTCCTCTTCCTGCGCTTTCATCTCGGCGATCACGCGCTCCTTTTCCGCCTCGCTCATCCGGTTGAAGTCCTCCCAGAGCACCGGAGTGGAGACACCCGATGCAGAGCCGGACGAAGATACGGCCCGCTCCTCGATCATCGGCATGGGCTCTATTCCGCCGCGGCGGTAGATGGTGTGGTATTTCTGGTAACTGATGTACATCGCATCCGGAGACACGTACATGATGTTGCCGCTCCCGACAAGGTACGTCTTGGCATCCTCCTCGTTTGCGCCGTTTGTGTCAAACGAAGTGATGGTGGTGAACGCGTACTGCCGCTCAGGGTTGTCGAAGTAGTAGACATCCGGTGTTACAACACACTTTGTGTTCTCCCTCACACACGGGACGCGAATCTCCTCGTCACGGTAGATGGAGACCTGCTCGCGGGTGACAAGGTAGAGGTTGCTGCCGATGAGCCGGGCGTCGATGTAATCGCCGTCGATCTCGTAATCTTTTGTAACTTTCGGGTTCTTCCGGTCGCTGATATCATAGAAGACCGCATGGGTGACAGGGTTGTACCCCCCGTAATAGGGCATGGACTTCATCTGCGAGGCATAGACCGGGCCGTCGTAATTATCATAGGCGGCAGATCCGGTGGTGAAGAGCACAAGGTGGTCGCCCGAGATGAAGATCTCTTTTGGGGAGTCGTCAAGCATTGTCTGCGAGATGATCGCGGCACTGGATGCCGGGTATGCGTCAACAATGGTCAGGGTGTCTCCCGAAATGATGTAGATGTATTTTCCGTCGTTCTTGACAAAGTCCGGCTCATCGACACCTGCTACCTGCACGTTCGTGGTGGAGTAATCTGTTGCCCCGGGCGATGCCGCAGCGGTGGACAGACCCTTTGAGGCGGACTCAGCAACCGCTGCCTGCGGGGCAGCCACCGCGAAATCCCGTGCGATACCAATGCCATTGGTGTAATACTCGCCCTCCGCCTCCGCGGCGAGCTTCGTATTCTCCTCGATATACTGACGGATCTCGTCCGTTGAGTTAAACTTCTTAATTTCTCCCGGTGCGGAAGTAGCCGGTGAACCGGTGCAGCCGGCTGCGATGATTGCGGCTGTCACAAGGGTGACCAATGCAAGGGAGATGAATATCCTGCGTGACATAATGGATCAATGACCCTTGGAAAGGAAAGCTCATCAATCTGGCGTTAACTGCGAAAAAATTGGCAGGTATCGTGTGATATTTTTCAGGAGTGCGGGCGGAGATGGCACCACCTGCGGATTTCTGCCAGGGGCAGTAAACACTTCAGGTGGGAGTACCTGGCATTTGGCGGGAATCTGCCCATATCTTCATGAAATCTACGGCTGATTATTACTGAGCATTCATGAGTTCACCCCCCGACAAGGTATCACTCGATAAGCTGAAAGAGAAGACCGCACGGCTCTCGGTCATCTCCAATGCCGGTCTTGTCCTGATAAAATTTGTCATCGGGTTTGCCATCGGTTCGGTCAGTATCATCTCCGAGGCGATCCATTCTTCAATGGACCTGATCGCTGCCGTAATCGCGTTCTTCTCGGTGCGGAAATCTGCCGAGCCCCCTGACGCGGGCCATGCATTCGGGCACGGGAAGTTCGAGGACATCTCCGGCCTTATCGAGGCGCTCTTGATCTTTATCGCCGCAATCCTGATTATCAAAGAGGCAATCACCAAGCTGCTGGGCGAGCCGTCCGAGCACTTCACCCC
>CAZMCL010000378.1:0-2020 GCA_964564375.1 uncultured Methanoregula sp.
CCAGTCATATGGCAACAAGCCGTTTGAAGGCGACCCCCGTTACATCCTCCGCAAGACCGTTGCCGATGCCGCAAAGATGGGGTTCACGTTCAACACCGGCCCGGAACTTGAGTTCTTCCTCTTCAAGATGTACGATGGGGTACCAACCACCGAATTCGAGGACCGGGGGGGCTATTTCGATCTGGCACCTACGGATTCCGCAGAAGATGTACGCCGTGATGTCGTACTCGCACTCAGCGACATGGGCTTTGAGATCGAGGCCTCCCATCACGAGGTTGCTGAAAGCCAGCACGAGATTGACTTTAAATATGGCGATGCTCTCACGACCGCAGACCGGGTAATTACCTTTAAGTTTGCAACCAAGTCCATTGCCCTGCAGTATGGTCTCCATGCATCCTTCATGGCAAAACCGCTTGCCGGCATCAACGGGAGCGGGATGCACACCCACGGCTCGCTCTCCAAGAACGGCAAGAATGCATTTTACGATGCTAACGCGGAACTACAGCTCTCCGATACCGCGATGTATTACATTGGCGGTATCCTGAAACACGCAAAGGCCATCACCCGCCTGGCAAACCCGACCATTAACTCGTACAAGCGCCTTGTACCCGGTTACGAAGCACCGTGCTACCTTTCCTGGAGTGCAGCCAACCGCTCGGCCCTTGTCCGGGTCCCTGCAGCACGCGGCAACAGTACCCGTGCCGAGTTCCGCAGCCCGGACCCGATGTGCAACCCCTATCTCCTGTTTGCCAGCATGCTTGCTGCAGGTCTTGATGGTATCAAGAACAAGATCATGCCCCCGGACATGACGAACTCCAACATCTATCATATGGATGCCAAGACCCGGAAGAAACTCCGGATCGATATGCTGCCCGCCAGCCTCATGGAGTCCAATGCCGCGCTCTTCAAGGATGATGTGATCTGCAAGATGCTGGGCGATCATGTTGTTACCAACCTCACGCGTATCGCAGAGATGGAGACCGATTCCTTCCGGCTCACGGTTCACCCGTGGGAGCTGGACAGGTACCTGTCAACCTACTAATTTTTTAAATTTTTTTCACGAATAATCGACGAAGTTCGGACTTGTAATCCCGTAACAGTCGGCCGATCATTCTGTTTATACTCCTTGAGGCTCGCATAAGGCAGCATGAGTAATGCAAATGAATCGTTGCATACGTCATGAGGACCTGCCCATCGCCCTCATTAGTATGAAACAGATCGATCGCCGCGAATAAAATATTAAACGGTGATTACAATGGCACTCGATACAGGTGTTACATGCTGGCTGCTGGTCTCGGCAGTGCTGGTCATGCTGATGACCCCGGGCGTCGGCCTTTTCTATGGCGGACTGGTACGGAAGAAGAATTTTATCTCAATGATTGCCCTCTCCTTTGTGAGTCTGGCGATTGCGAGTGTTCATTGGATTGTGATCGGGTACTCGCTTTCGTTTGGTCCTGACATCGGGGGTTTCATCGGAAACCTGGACTATATGGGTCTTGCCGGTGTAAGTGCTGAAGCCGGTTCCGGTTCCTTCCCTCCGCTCGTGTTTATGATATTCCAGCTCTTCTTTGCTGCTGTGACAATTACGATTGTCACATCAGCAGTTGCAGAGCGGATCAAACTCTCCTCATTTATTGTATTCAGTGTCATCTGGCTGACGTTCGTTTATTGCCCGATCACGCACTGGGCCTGGGGTGGCGGATGGGCACAACAGATGGGACTTATTGATTTTGCCGGAGGAACGGTTGTCGAGATCTGTTCGGGTTTTTCCGCGCTCGCGCTCGCGCTCGTGATCCGGCGGCGTGCCGGTTTCGGGGAGCATACTCTTGAACCGCATAATATCCCCATCGCTCTCCTTGGAGCTGCGCTCCTGTGGTTTGGCTGGTTCGGGTTCAATGCGGGAAGTGCTCTTGCGCTCAACAGCAGTGCAGTAGTCGCGTTTGTCAATACGAATTCCGCCGCAGCTGCCGGGACACTCGCGTGGATGTGTGCGAGCTGGTACCGCGGCAAGCCCAGTTCA
>CAZMCL010000379.1:0-2006 GCA_964564375.1 uncultured Methanoregula sp.
GGGTGCACGATTAGTTTCTGCCGAAGAAGCCCGTTTGGGAGCCTGACATCCTTTTGCTCGATCCAGAGCCTCCTTCCGCGGAAGATCTCCATTTACACCTCGTATTCGATGGGGTCTGGAATTCCGACAGCTGCAAAAGCTTCCTGCCGGAAGTGGCACGAACCGCAGGTGCCGCAGGCTTTCCCCTCGTTCCGGTAGCAGGACCAGGTATGTTCATACGGCACACCAAGTTCCAATCCCACCCGCAGGATATCTGTCTTTGTCATGTGGATGAACGGTGTGAAGAGCGAGATCTTTGTTGTATTCTTTGTCCCGAGATCGATCACTTTCTGGAACGCATCGATGAACGCCGGGCGACAGTCGGGATACCCGCTGTAGTCGAGCGACTGGACCCCAATGAAGATGGCATCCGCCCCCCTTGCCTCAGCAAAGCTTGTGGCAATCGCAAGGAGGTTTGCGTTCCGGAACGGCACGTAGGTGTTGGGGACATGTGCCCGCGCCTGGTCGAACTTTTCGACTGCAATCCCCGCATCCGTAAGGCTGCTTGCCCCGAACTTCGTGAAGTAATCGAGGCTGATCTCGACAAAGGCCTCCGCATTAAGGAGGGACGCGATCTTTTTTGCGCAGGTAAGTTCCTTGCCCTCTGTGCGCTGGCCGTAGTTCAAGTGGAGGGCAAAGATATCGTACCCCTTGCTCTTTGCAAGGTACGCAAGGGTAGAGGAATCCATACCTCCGGAGAGTAAACATACCGCTTTCATTATTGTACTCCAAGGATCTTGTGCAACTGGACCTGGAACCGCACCGGGGTATTGCACGAAAGGACGAAGTTCACGATGGGCTGGCAATCGACACCGAATACTGGTGAGATAAACATTTCTCCCACGATCCGGTGCCCCATCAGGACCTCCTGTACATACCGGCAGTCCGTCTCGTCCTTCACGACAAACTTCACGCTGTCTTCCGGCCGGATCTTTGTCAGCAGGGTGAGATCACTCATCTCCCCGGACGAGGGGCATTTCACGTCCATGCAGATCGAGGCATATGGTTGGAACCGGGTAAAATCTATGGTACCATTGGTCTCGATATCGACGGCGATTCCCCGCGAGTGGAGGGAGATGAGGAGGGTTTCGAGATCATCTGCCTGAAGCAGCGGTTCGCCGCCCGTGATGCAGACATAGGGTGGGTTGGTGCGCCAAACCTGCTCAAGGACAAGGTCAGTACTCATCTCCATGCCACCCTTCTGTGAGTCCGGCGTATCACACCAGCGGCAATGGAGGTTGCATCCCGCAAGACGGATAAAAAGGCAGGATTTCCCCTGGTTCTTTCCCTCCCCCTGAAGGCTCCGGAAAATCTCCACGATCTTCATTCTCTGATCTCTGCGCACGATGTGGGGGATTCCCATACCCGGATCTTTGGTACTGTTGCTTTTATTCCCAGTTCGCCGCAGGCTGCGTAGAGATCCTCGCGGATAAGTGATGCGATCAGTTCACTGGTGGGGTCTCCGGGTGTTGTGATAACCGGGTGGAATTCCTGGATGCGGGACACCATGGGGTCATCCTGGTTGAGGATAATCTGGTGATCATATTTGTCAACGAGTCTCTTTATCAGGCTGTAATCGATCAGGATTTGCGTTGCCGGGTCCGGCTCCCCCTCCATCCAGACCTCGACTTTCCACCGGTGTCCGTGGAGGTTGGCGCATTTCCCCTCATAATAGAGCAGGCGGTGACTCGTATCAATCTGCACCTCTTTATAGATCCTGACTTTCATTGCTCATCATTGACCTTGGGAGGATATAATGTTATTATGCCGGAGGATCAATGGTATAAGACAGGCAGGTGGAGTGCCACAATTTATAAATCGATCACCCGCGTTAGTACATATCCCAGCGTGGGTTATCGATAACCACAAAAACAACTTAAATGAGGCTATTTAATGGGACAGGGTAAATTTGCAGCCAGAAAGATGGTTCGGGACTCAAATAAGTTCCGGTGGGCAGACAAGAACTA
>CAZMCL010000380.1:0-2005 GCA_964564375.1 uncultured Methanoregula sp.
GGGCCAGCGCCTTTCTGAATCGCTGGTTGCCAAGTACACTGAAGAAGAGGGAAAACTCCCCGAGAACGTGGCCTTTTACTGGATGGCGGGCGACATCATGGCCTCAGACGGGGAGATGTTTGCCGAAATGTTTGCCATGCTGGGGGTCGAGCCGGTCTGGCTCCCCAATGGCCAGGTAAAATCGTTTGCCATCACCCCCTTAGAAAAACTCGGGAGGCCGCGGATCGATATCACGGTCCGCTCGTCGGGGATCCTGAGGGATAACTTTGCCAATTGTTATGAACTGCTCGATGAGGCCGTGACGGCAGTCGCGACCCTTGACGAGCCGGTTGATCAGAACTATGTCCGCAAGCACACCCTGGCTGCGATCGAACAGGACGGCATGTCCCTCCGTGATGCCACGTTGAGGATTTTCTCATCTCAGCCCGGCACGTACTCAAACGGTGTGAACCTTGCCGTTCTTGCGAGTGCATGGAAAGACGAAAAAGACCTTGCCGACATCTTTGTTGCCGTGAACGGGTATGCCTATGGCAAGGATATTACCGGGAAGGGTGCCCACGAGCAGCTTGCAGCGAACCTCTCGACTGTTTCGGTCACGTTCAACAAGGTCCAGTCCGACGAGTATGATCTCCTTGGCTGCTGCTGTTACTTCGGTGCTCACGGGGGAATGACTGCGGCAGCCCGGCATTATTCCGGGGCCGAAGTGAAACCGTACTATGGCGATACCCGCGAACCCGAACATATTGAAGTTCGGGACCTTGCTGACGAGATCCGACGTGTTGTAAGGACAAAACTCCTGAACCCGAAATGGATTGACGGGATGAGGGAGCACGGGTATAAGGGCGCCTCGGATATCATGAAGCGCGTGACCCGGGTCTATGGCTGGGAAGCTTCCACGCAGGAAGTGGATGACTGGATCTTTGACGACATTGCCGAAACGTTCGTGAACAACGATGAGATGCGGCAGTTCTTTGAAGAGAACAATCCCCACGCCCTCGAGGAGATCTCGCGACGCCTGCTGGAAGCCGAGCAGCGCGGGCTCTGGGACGCTGATGAGGAGGTGCTCGATGAACTTAAGAAGAACTACCTCGAGATTGAATCATGGATGGAAGACCAGATCAGTGGCGGGGATTACCAGGGCGGGGATGTGGACGTGGTTACGGTACAGGACATCCCTGGCTGGAACGATTCGATGAAAGATCTCATGGCAAAGGTGCAGGAAAAACACCGGCACTGATGCCCGGGAAGTGGATGGTGAGACCGGAATGAACGCAATTGAGATCAGCAACCTTACCAAATACTATGACACGCTCTGTGCGGTGGATGACCTCTCGCTTTCGATCAACAACGAGATCTTCGCCCTGCTCGGCCCCAACGGGTCGGGCAAGACGACCACGGTTCTTATGCTCACGACCCTTCTGCACCCGACCGCTGGGGGCGCAACGGTCTGCGGCAACGACATTCTCCGGAATGCCGAGGAGGTGAGGAGCTGCATCAGCTACGTGCCGCAGGACATGGCGGTTGACATCAAGTTGACCGGGCGTGAGAACGTCCGCTTCTTTGCTGACCTGTACGGCGTCCCGGATGCCGGCGACCGGGTTGATGAGGTTCTCGCGGTCATGGAGCTGACAGACCGGGCGGATGACCTTATAAAGACGTATTCGGGCGGGATGCGCCGGCGGCTCGAACTGGCGCAGGCACTTGTCCATGAACCCTCCGTGCTCTTCCTTGACGAGCCGACCATCGGACTGGACGTCGCAGCGAGGAAAAAGATTTGGGAGCACATACGGGCCCTCCGGAAAAAGGGTATGACCATCTTTGTCACCACCCATTACATGGACGAGGCCGACCAGTTCTGCGATCGTGTCGGGATCATCAGCAAAGGAAAAATTGCAGCACTTGGTTCTCCGACAGATCTGAAAGCACGGCTGATGAAGGACGTGATCACGGTCAGGGTGGACGGGCCGTGCACACCCCCGATGATCGAGGGAGTTGTCTTTGTCGG
>CAZMCL010000381.1:0-2001 GCA_964564375.1 uncultured Methanoregula sp.
CAGGCAGTCGTCCTCCCCCTCTTTTTTGGTAAATACAGTAAAAATATCGCCCGGCTGGATCTTCACGTTGCCGCTCGGGATGATAAGTACGCCTCCTGCCCTTCGGATCGCGATAAAGACAAAGTCCTTGACCTTGAGCTCCCGGATCTCGTGGTCCACGATGGGGGCTCCCTCTTCCGCAACGATCTCGAAGATGGTGCCACCGGGGATAGAGGCGAGCTGCTGGAGCTGGGGGTTCTGCGTCCAGTAATACAGGCGGGAGGCAACGAGCTCGTCAGGGTTCTCGCTGATCCGCACGCCCACTTCCTTGAAAAAGTCCGAGTGGGAGGGCTGGTTGACGATAGAGACCACGTTTGGGACCCGGAACTTCTTTGCCAGCCAGCAGGTCATCAGGTTCACGGAATCGTCGCTCGTGGTCGCGATCAGGGCATCAGCCCGCTCGATGCCGGCCTCTTCAAGGGTTGTCTTGTCGGTGGAGTTGCCCGTGACTGCCAGTACATCGAAGTGCTCCAAAATCTCGCTGCACCGGGACTCTTCCTGGTCGATGACGACCACGTTGTGGGCGTGTTCCACTCCCAGTTTTGCCAGGTTTCTCCCGATTCCTCCAAGCCCAACGATGATGATGTACATTACTACCGGTTTCAATCACCCGGATTGAAATAATTTGCGCATCAACCCTTTTATGTGATCTGCGGAGTGGACGAGGCGGGGAAAGGTTCCGTGCTGGGCCCGATGGTGGTGGCCGCCGTTGGGGTGCGGGACGAAGGGAAGCTTGCCGACCTCGGCCTCAAAGACTCAAAACTCCTCTCCGCCAAAGAGCGCGAGCGTCTCTACCCCATCATCCGCAAGCTATGCAAAGTGGCAACGGTGAAACTGGAAGCGCAGGAGATCGATGCGATCCGGAACGAGATGACCTTAAACCAGGCGGTGGCACGGGCGCATGCCCGGGTCATCTCGAAACTCTCGCCCTCGTGTGCCTATGTCGATGCCTGCGATGTGAACATCTTCCGCTATGCCGAGATGGTCCGGTGCAATCTTGAGCGCGAATGCGAGATCGTCTCGGAGCATCATGCGGACGAGAAGTTCGCGGTGGTCTCGGCGGCAAGCATCATTGCAAAGGTGACACGGGACCGGGCGATAAAGACTATTGCGAAAAAATACGGGGAGATTGGCAGCGGGTATCCGGCCGATCCGGTCACCATCCGCTACCTTGTCGGGTATATCGATGAGCACCGCACCCCGCCGCCCATAGCCCGGAAGAGCTGGAAGACGGTCAGTAATCTTCTGGCAAAAAAGGCCCAGAGCAGGCTGGGTGACTTTTAATAACCGGCACCGTTGTGCACTTTTGGTCAGCAGCCATTACTTTATGTGGCGCGAAATGCCATAATTATATAATGGACTGGATCCTCCTGATCATTCTTCTTGTAGCAGCGTACGCCATTGTCGCGTTCTATATCCACCGGAAGAATCTCTGGCAGGACCATATCACCTTCTACGGTCCGCTGATGGCAATCAAGACGGAACGGGTTGGTTTTTTTGACCGGGCCATCCCGTTCAGTACATTCCTCCGGCTCTATGGCACACTCGGCGTTGTCATGGTGGTGCTGGTCTCTGTCCTGATGACCCTGATGCTGCTCATATCTGTGATGCATATCCTGGTCCAGCAGCCGGAACTGACCATGGCAAACGACCCGAAGAACGTGCTGGCCATTCCCGGCGTGAACGATTTCATCCCGTTCACGTTCGCGGTCTGGTTCGGTCTCATCGTGACGATGATCGTCCACGAGTTCGGCCACGCGATCCTCTGCCGGGTGGAGGGTATCCGGGTAAAATCGATGGGGGTCCTCCTTGCGGTCATCCCTATCGGGGCGTTTGTTGAACCGGACGAGGGCGACCAGGAGCGCTCTACCGGTCTTCCCAAGATACGGATGTTCGGGGCCGGTATCACCAACAACATCCTTGTCGGGATCCTCTGCTTTGCCCTGATGATTGCCCTGCTCG
>CAZMCL010000382.1:0-1999 GCA_964564375.1 uncultured Methanoregula sp.
GATGCCGCTGTCTTTCCGTACCCGAGCGGCGACACGTCGGTTAAGCGGTTTGCACTGGAAGCAGCAGATCTTGGCTTTGACAGTCTTGTTGCGATTGATGCCCCATCGGCTACCTGTGGTGATGTGGAAATCCGGTCCGGCATAATCTTTCACGATATTCCGGTCCGGGATATTATCCACCGCGTGAAGCGTTACCGCGAGACCGATGCTGTAATATCGGTAAAAGCTGGTGATGCCAGGTTCAACCGTGCGGTTATCGGGATGAAAGGAATTCACGTTCTTCGCTGCATCCATGCTGCTGACAAGAAGGGGTTCGATCACGTTTCGGCAAAGATGGCGGCGGACAACAATGTTGCTGTGGATATTGATCTTTCGGTCATCACCATGACCCGCGGGATTGCCCGTCAGCGGGCAATTGCCCGGTACCGTGACATCCTTTTACTTGAACAGCGGTTTGAGTTCCCGCTAACGCTTTCCTCCTACGCCCGGTCGGCTCTTGAACTGCGTGCAGTCCGGGAGTTCACCGGCCTCTGCTCGCTGCTTGATATGGATATCACTCTTGTGGAAAAAGCCCTTGCCGGAGTCGGGGTCGTCATAACTCCCCCGATACCAGCAGTCCGGGTGGTCACATGACAACCCGCCCGCCAACCCTCCGCGATAAACGGCGCTACCTGATGGTCCGGATTGAGCCTGCCGGGACGCCCGTCGACCAGAAAGAACTCTACTATGTGATCGCTGATGCGATCACATCACTCTATGGCGATGCCGCTGCCGCTATCATGATCCAGGCCGTGGTTGCAGCTGAGGGTGATTATATCTTCATTCGCTGCCGGAGAGGGGCAGAACGCGAGCTCGCAACTGCAATTTCCACGATCACGGCTTGCCGGGAGACCCGGATCGCCTTGCGGATCATTGCTGCGTCCGGTACGATGGAGGGCCTGCGCGAGCGGATCCGGATCATGGATGCACCGGAACCGGCAACAGACTGTTCGGCTGACCTTACTTTTGATAAAAAAACTTACACGCCCGTGTATTGTAACGGTCAGAAGGTTGATGTGATTGAAAAGGGATTTAAAAATGCACACCGATTATTTTTAACAACTGAAGATTTGGAGACAAAATAATGCAACCACAATACCAGATGGGATATGACCGGGCCATCACCGTCTTTTCACCCGACGGCCGGCTTTACCAGGTCGAGTACGCCCGCGAAGCCGTCAAGCGTGGAACAACCGCTGTCGGCATCAAGGCAAGGGATGGCGTTGTCCTGATCGTTGACAAGCGCGTAAGTTCAAAACTTCTTGAGGCCACATCCATCGAGAAGATTTTCAAGATCGATGAGCATATTGGCGTTGCATCGTCCGGCCTTGTCGGGGATGCCCGCGCACTCGTTGACCGTGCACGCGTCGAATGCCAGATCAACCGCGTCTCGTACGACGAACCGATCGAGGTCGAAGCCCTCTCAAAGAAACTCTGCGATCACATGCAGACCCTCACCCAGTATGGAGGCATCCGCCCCTACGGAACCGCGCTCCTTATAGCAGGTGTCAGCGACGGGGAGAGCCGGCTTTTCGAGACCGACCCCTCCGGCACGCTCCTCGAGTACAAGGCAACCGGTATCGGCATCGGCCGCCCCGCCGTAATGAAGGTGTTAGAGGAAGAGTACAACCCCGATTCGGAGGTTAAGGATGTCATCATGCTCGGTCTCAAGGCACTCCACTCGGCCACTGAGGGTAAGTTCGATGTCGACCAGGTCGAGATTGGCGTCATCGGCAAAGAGACTCCGGTCTTCCGCAAGATGAGCCGCGAAGAAGTGGCTTCGTTCGTCGGGCAGTTCAAGCCGTGATGGTCCATGATCCCGCTTGACCATGCTGTGCTAGCGCGGCTCGAGAGTTTCGGTGAGCGGTTCGAGATCCTCGTTGACCCCCGCATGGCCGCGCTCGTCCGGCAGGGCCAGAATGTCGAGATTGAGGACGTTGTTGCGGCGCTCAATGTCTTC
>CAZMCL010000383.1:0-1992 GCA_964564375.1 uncultured Methanoregula sp.
ATCCCGGAACTGGAATCTATTCAAACATATCGCGATTGTTGGATCTTGAAGGATGGCAATTGGCTTTTTATCACAATGATACCACCGTAGTAAAAGAGGATTTTGGGACACTCGGCGGGGGACTTAATAATGCAACATTCCATTATCATTTTGGTCACGGAAATTATTCACAGGCGTTAATATTTTATGAATATCGATTAGAGACCGATGGAACAACGCCTTTACCATACCAGCCATATCTGAACTATTCCATTCATTATTCCGAATTAGATAAAAAGTGGGATAATAAGAACAAATGGGTACTTATCGATGCGTGTTCTGTCTTGGAGAATAATAGGTGGGGTCAGGCATTGAAAACATCACATGGTATTCTGGGATTTGCATCTACGAAGAATCCCAGTCAGGATCTTCCGAATTTATTTTTCAAGCACGCTTTAGTAGATAATCAAACGGTTTTAGAGTCCTATAGACGTGCCACATATGAAAGTTTTACGGAAAATGTCACGGCTGCTGCAATCTTTGATAACGATTACCAGTGGGATCACGATCATTTCCCCGGTCATGGAGAAGTAGCTCCCGATGAAAGTCCCGATGATATTCCTGTAAAATTTGATACTTGGGCTTGTGGTGGAGGACCAACGGATGATGATTTTTATAATTAAACGAGTGAGGTAAAAAAATGGTTTCAAAGACAACAATAGTTTCAGGCATTCTGTTACTGATAATTGCAATGTCTGTTGTATGTGTCGTATCATTTATCGGGAGTGATCAAGGCAGTGGGGGCGACTTACAAGCTCAATTAATTAGTAAAACAATCCCCGCAGAAAATTTATCCCTCCATATTCAAACACCCATTGAAAAAATAATAATCAATGCTGAGGTTCCAGTATCACCTGAATCGTTCCCCGTATACAAGGGCTCCTACCGTCAGGGGGATAAAATTAGAAAAGTCTATGGTAATTGGGCAAACGCCAGTTTCAAAAATGAAACACCTGCGGATATCGCTCCCGAACTTGCAAGGAGGGCGCTTGAACCAATCGGGGGATTGCCATCCGATGCGTTTCTTACAATGTCTAAGGTAAATTATGCAGAAACAGGAAATCCCTACACTGGCGAAGTTATCGAGCGTCAACCTACCTCAACCATGGTGTTTTTCAGACGGACGATTAATGGTACGCCCGTTGTGGGAATGAATGATGGTATCAACGTTATTTTTGGGGGTGATGGAGAAGTCCTTGAGATAACAAAACACTGGCGTACGCTTGAATATCAAGGAACGGTTCCCATAATCCCGGTTGATAAAGCGATCAAGAAGCTCGAACAAAGGGAAATCATCAATCCTCCACAGGGTCCTGAAGATGCCATTGTAACTTCAATAAATTTACGTTACTACGCAAAGAGCTGGAATGATGACGTGATCTATCTTGAACCGGTCTGGGAATTCTATGCTACAATGCCATCCGGAGAGCCGTATCAATTCTTCGTCTACGCCCGGCAGTTCGCAAACTTCACCGCCACTCCGACCTCCGGAAAAGTCCCGCTGACAGTCACCTTCACCGACACCTCCGATGCATCGCCAAATGAATGGTACTGGGACTTCGGCGATGACACCAACTCGACCGACCGGAACCCGGCGCACACGTACACAACCGCAGGAACCTACAACGTCTCGCTTAAAGCATGGAACGATCTCGGCAGCGACACGATGGAAAAACCGTTCCTCATTACCGTCCGCGACCCGGCAGCACCGGTGGCCAACTTCACCGGGACTCCGGCCACCGGCTCCGCTCCGCTGAGTGTCACGTTCAATGACACCTCGATAAACGCACCGACCGGCTGGCTCTGGTCATTCGGTGACGACACCAACACCACGGAGCAGAACCCGGTGCACACATACTCCACACCGGGCAATTACACGGTCTCGCTGAACGCGACCAACGATGACGGAACCGGCAGTATCACAAAGCCGGATTACATCACGGTCACGAACCT
>CAZMCL010000384.1:0-1981 GCA_964564375.1 uncultured Methanoregula sp.
TGAACTTCGTCGTGATTCTTCACGCGTTCACGGGCTTACAATGTAGGACACGGGGATATATATACCTTCGTTCCTGCACCTTCCAGCCTCGAAACCGACACCGGTCCCTTGCGGGGCGGTTTTCGTCGGTTTGTCATCAGATTTTGTGGATCTACATATTGCACAGCCCGACATTTAAACATGATCTCCGCCGTGAACTTCCGGAACACTTCGAAATCTATCAGGCCGGAAATATACCCGGCCCGGATAGTGCGGAAATGGATTCCAAACTTTTATTTTGGTACGATTCTGGCAGTTTTCGGCAGGTTTTCCGGCCCGCCCGGCCGGCCCGGGAAAATATCCGGAAAAGCACGGATAGCAAGAAAAAATGGCAGGAGCGCGGTACGGGAAAACACCATCTTCCGACGGTGAGTGCAAAAGCCGGATGATCCGGGGCCTTTGCATGCGCCGCAATCACACATTCCAGGAAACCTGCGGAATTGGGGGTCTGGCAATGGGCACAATCTATAGTATGTGCGTTCCGGCCGCATGGATCGCGCATAATTTTCCGGGCCGGGGTGGGAAAAGGACGGGAGGTGCGGCACTTGAGAATGCCGCAGTCTTACCGTTTTTTGAGGCACGGTCAGTTCAGAGCCGATACGCACAAGAAAAAAATGCGTTCATCCCCTGCCCGACCCCCCTTCCTTTCGCATGGAAGAAAATACTCACAAAATTACGTCATGGTTTCCACAGGAAATAAGGGTGTTTTTAACCCCCTCCGCTAAGGGGGTCGGGCAGGGGCAGTGACTTTTTTTTCATGCGCACATCGCAATCACCGCATCAAAAATTCCGCGCTCGTGTTCCGGAAAGCGCACCTGGTCCTCCCGGAACACGGGCGCTCCCCCCATAACTTCCCCACGATCTCTTTACAGTCTTAACACGCTCGCCGACCCTTTCCAACCCCCGCCCGACCACCAAGCATATCCCGAACCCTGACAACCTCCATTGATACATGCCGGATTTCAGGCCACGCCCCGGGACAACAACGACTGCATACAGGCTCAGGAAACCGATAGCGGATATCGCCGCGTTCAATGCCATTGTCCGGTCCCTCGTATACAACAACCCGCTCGGCTGCACCCGCTACGTCATCCGGAGGAAGGGCCATCCCCCGGTCCGGAAGGTAAGGGAGATGTACACGGCAAAGTTCGAGTACCGCAACGGAGACGGGAAACGGATCGGGACGACCATCGAGATGTATGATTCCGTAGAAGGCTACGAAACCGGTATTGCTGCTGTAATCTCGAATATGGCAAACATCGCTTCCCACCGCGGGAAGCCACGGCACCTCCCGGAAAAAGACCTCTTCAGCGTCATGCTGCAGTGCCATGACCCGTCCGGCGAACTGTATTACCTGAACATTGCCCGTGACCGCTTCAGTCTCTCATCCTACCGCGACCCGCAGATCCGTGAGCGGGTGGAAGCGTGGGCCGGTATTCACGCGGGACAACTCGTGACGGGGGCTGCACCGGACAAATGACACGGCAATTATACCAAAAAAGGGAAATTAAATAGTCAGGGTTCACTTATCCCTTCACGGTTACCGTATCCATTCCCATGAACTGCTTTGTTGAAATTGTACCGGCCACCCTTATTGACACACTTCCCGGTTCGAGTATGCTCTTTGCGTCATCCATGGGGAATTTTACCATGAGTTCCGGATACCCGTCCCCGTCACGGTCGTCAATCTTCGGGTTCCTGACAAAACCGTAATTCTCATCATTTACCGCCGGTATAACTTCGTTCAGCCTGACAGTGGAGATATCGACCGTCCCGACATCGTACCCGGGAACTTCGATATAGGCCGTTATCCACCTGCCGTTGCTTCTCAGGTTTATTGTATCGGGGTTAACGTCGACACTTGCATCGGTGAAGAAGTAGCCCTTAACTTCACCCTCACCAATGCTGTCAGTGATTGTTGTATTAAGGATAACTTCTCCTT
>CAZMCL010000385.1:0-1961 GCA_964564375.1 uncultured Methanoregula sp.
CCGCTCGTGCCGCAGGCTTCCATGGGGGGGACAGGATTGTTCAGCCAGACATCCACGCCATGGACAAGGTACTGGGCCATTTGCTCCCCATAATCCTCGACAAATGCGATCCTGCCGCCAAGGTCCTGCTGGTGGGCGTATTTGTACACCTGCTGGATGAGACGTTTCCCCTCGTCGTCCGCGGGATGGGCTTTGCCGGCAAAGACGATCTGCACCGGCTGCCAGCGGTTGTTGACCATCTTTTTCAGCCGATCGAGATCATTGAAGATGAGATCGGCCCTCTTGTAGGTGGAGAACCGCCGGGCAAACCCGATGGTGAGAGCGTTTGGGTCAAGGAGCGCTCCCCCGGTGATAACATTGACCGGGTCGGTGCCCTCGCCAACCCATTTCCGCCGCTTGAACTCCCGGATGCGGTTGACCAGTTTTCGTTTGAGCTGGGCATGGACTATCCATAATTGATCGTCAGGGATCTCGGAGACCATCTCCCAGATGAGCGGGCTGTCGTGTTGGTCGAGCCACCGCGGGCAGGACGGCGAGAAATAGCGGTTGAGCAAAATCTCCATCTTGGGGTCAAGCCAGGTCCGGACATGGACCCCGTTGGTGATATGCGTGATGGGGACGTCCCCCACCGGCAGATCCGGCCAGAGGGGGTGCCACATGGCCCGGGCAATCTCACCGTGCTTCCCGCTCACGCCGTTTTTAAACGCGCTCATCTTCAGGGCAAAGGAAGTCATATTGAAGAGACCGGGAGAATCCGTGGGAGAATAACCCATCTGGAGGAACGTAGCCCGGTCAATGCCGAGAAGGGGATAATAGTGATCGAAGTACTTCTCCATGAGCGCATGGGAAAACTTGTCGTGGCCGGCAGGAACGGGGGTATGCGTGGTAAAGAGCGTGGTCTCCCGCACCCGGTGGGATGCTTCCTCAAAACTGAGCTTGTCGGCAACCTGTTCACGGATCCGTTCGAGCAGGGCGAATGCCGGGTGGCCTTCATTGAGATGGACGATGGAGGGCCTGATGCCGAGAACATCGAGCACATAGCTCCCGCCGATCCCAAGCACGATCTCCTGCCGGAGGCGCAGCTCGTTGTCACCGGTGTAGAGGCGGTACGAGATGAGGCGGTTCGACGGGTCGTTCTCTTTGATATCCGTATCAAGCAGGATCAAAGGGATGTTTCCCACGTCTACCCGCCAGACCGCAACGTAGATCGGGGGATCGATGAACGGGATCTTTGCCACGAGCTGGTTGTCGTGGTTGTACATCACCCGCTTGATGGGAGCAGCGTCCCGGTTCATGAACTCCCGGATATTCTCCTGCCAGCCGTCAGGGCTGATATGCTGGTGGAGGTACCCTTCGGAATACATGAAACCTATGGCAACGAGCGGAAGACCAAGGTCGCTTGACTCCTTGAGATGGTCCCCGGCAAGGAATCCGAGACCCCCGGCATAGAAGGGGAGAGAATGCTGGAGACCGTACTCGGCGGAGAAGTAAGCGATCGTGAGATTGCGGTCATGGGAGTACCGGGTGGCAAACCAGCTGTTCTTTGCATCCAGCTCGTGCCGGAAGCGGGACATGACAATGTCATAGTGCCGGAGGTACTGGGGGTTTTTAGAAGCCGCAATAAGGGTCTCTTCGGGAAGCTCATGCAGCATCCTTACGGGGTTATGAACGCTCTCGCTCCATGCCAGCGGGTTGAGCTGCTTGAAAGCCATCTTGACGGCCGGGTTCCAGCTCCACCAGAGATTATAGGCGAGATCGACAAGCCCGGAGATACGTTCCGGGACATGCGAGAATCCTTTCCTGCCCAAATCAGCCACACGAACCCCTCATTAAATGTGTAGTCGCACAACCATCCATAAATACTATTGCATGGTCGCGGAACCTCATGACACGCGGGAACCCTGATGTTTTCGGTCTTATCAGGCGGGTTCATTTCCGCGCCAGCCATAGGTTAAAGTCAG
>CAZMCL010000386.1:0-1947 GCA_964564375.1 uncultured Methanoregula sp.
TGTACCCTTGATGTTTGTCCCCGATGAGGTGTAGGTATACGTCCCGTCAGCTTTGAATTCATACACGAGGGTATTCTTCCCGGTCCACCCGATGGAGATCGCATCGCCCCACTTCCCGACAATGTCTAGGTCGCTTCCGGAGGGAGGCATGATCTTCCGGTCATCCTCTGCTTTCGCTTTTTCAACTGCCCTTTCGATATCCTTGGTTGTCTGTTTGATCATTGGCGTGACAACCAATGTGAATGCAAATCCTATGAGGATTACTGCAATGGTCAAAACTCCGATAATCATCAGTGTTTTTTCATTTTTGCTCCAGTCTGGCATAGTAAATTCTCCTTTTTTGTTTCATACATTCCTGAATTGTTCATTCAGTGATCGCAATATGGCAAGATCCCACGAGTGAAAAAAGGGAGATTGTGGAATGCAACAGTCAATTCATTTTTTCTCCCGGGGCATGAAACGACCGGGAAATGTTCTTTTCCGGAACAAGAAGGCGGTACGCCGTTTGACATAAGGATTCTGCCCCGGAAAAATGTAGGGGACGCAGGATCTGGCTGCGTTAATAGAGAATGTTTATTTTTTCTATCTGGTGAACCACGGTTTTTTTCATGTGAATCTCCGATCCATCCGGCATTGCCAGGGTGACTTCAAATGCCTCGTCGGGCACTGCGGTCGATGGCACACCCATAATAATACTTGCCTGGCAACCCCCTGGCAGGACGCTGCTCGCGTCAGAACGGTCAGGACACCGGATTTCCCTGATGCCCCATTTTGCCGAATGGGTCACGCTGCCTTCACTAACTGATGTGCCGGGCACATATTCCAGAGCGGGCCAATGCGTCATTTTGTCAGAATAAGAAATGGTGATCTTCGAAAGATCGATCGTTTTTCCTTCATCTATGCTACCCACCATGAAGAGAATATATTCAAGATTGCCGGCCCGGGATGCAGATGCGAATCCAAAGACGTTTCCGACCAGTTCAAGATCCCGGCATATCGAATATGTCGATGTCGGGATTGCATCAGATGGGGCAATGGTGGGTTTTGTGGTGATCACCGGGCGCTCATCCACTTTGAAGAGCGTATACTGCTTCCCTTCATTGTAATAGAAGAGTGAATTGTCACCAATCCCCATCTCAAAACAGTAATCATCGTAACATACCTGGATTTGGTCTTTATCCAGCCGGGACCAGGTCCCGATTTGCCTGAACTGGTAATTCAGTACGGAATAGACACTCCCGTCAGATCTGAATTCAAGGAAATTCTGCGGTGCCTCTTCACGGACATAAATGCCCGAGAATGCCGGCATGGAAGAAGTACACCCGGTGAAGAATATCAGGGCCACGAGACCCGCAGCACAGAAGATCAAGGAAAAATGAAATGAATGTGACATTCTGATTCTCCAATCGAAACGTTTACTCCTTGATAAACCGTTTCAGGACTCTTCCACTGTCAGAATACTTAAACAGCGCATCACCCCGCTTCTCGAGTTCAATAGTCATACCAAGCGTTTCAGTATGAAGCCGGATTGCGTTGGCTTTCATCTCCCATTTGCCGGTATATCCAGACGAGGCGCTGTCCCGGTAATAGAAGGTGCCATCCGCATTGATCTCGATGAACGACTTCGGGTTGTTTTCTTCAACATACTTCCCGGAAATCCCGGGATTGGTGACCGCCGATGTCGTGCATCCGGTAAAGAAGATACCGGAGATGAGAATCACGGCGATGCACAGGGGATACAGAATACTGGTTGTTTTCATTACAATCACCTGATCATGAAAAGAATTTCCACAAGGACCCTGACCCGTAAGTCATTAAAGATGGGGCAGGGTTTTTCACCTGTTTGTTCAACCGGTTCTTCCGGAACTGCTCAGGGAGAGATTGGCAATCCTGCAGTCCATCACCAGAACCGGTCATGCCGGGGCAAGAGGATTACCTGCCGGCCAA
>CAZMCL010000387.1:0-1932 GCA_964564375.1 uncultured Methanoregula sp.
TGACCGGCCGCCATGCGGGGTCACGACAAACGTATTTTCGATCCCGACAAGGCCGATATCCGGAATGCCTTTCTTGGGCTCTAGGGCAAAGACCATTCCCTCCTCAAGCGGCTCATCGAAACCTTCCGCAATGACGGGCGTCTCATCAATCCAGAGCCCGATCCCGTGGCCGAGGAACTTTACCCGCCGGTCGCCAAAGCCCATAAAATTTTTTAAGAATTCTGGTTCGAGGCCGGCCATAATGGTGCGGTAGATTTCTGACGGGATAGCACCAGGTTTCAGCATGGACGCCATCCGGTCCTGGATCGCAACGCAGCGCTCATGCTCGCGGATTGCTGCGTCAGGGATGGGTTTTTTGAACATGTACGACAGGGTCTTGTCGGTCTGGTAGCCATTGCACCCGCACCCGATATCGATCACGACAAGGTCGCCTTTGGAAAGTTTCCGTTCCCGGCAGCCCATCTGCGGGACCGAGGGGTGCATGCCGGAGACGCCGCCAGGAGTATCCACGCAGATCGGGCTGATGGAACTGGTGCCAAACCCGATCTGGCCGAGCAGCATCTCGTTGAACATCCCAAAACGGATGATGCCCTGGTGGCCTTCCTTCACCATCACCGAGTAAAGGTCGCAGGCGAGCGTGACCTCATCCATATCTTCGATAAGCATCCCGGGCACGAGATCCTCGAGCACGTGCCGGTGGATCTCCCCGGCCCGCTCCATGAGCGCCAGTTCGTACGGGCTCTTCCTGGCCCGGACGGCGGATACCTCCGCATCTACAGATTTCACTTCTTTAAATGGCAGATGCTTCTGCATCCGCTGGAGCTGGGCAATGGGCACAAGGTCGGCCTCAAGATACATCTCCCGCGGCATCGTCCCCATGCCCGCCGCTACGTCCCGGTAACTTCGCATCTTCCTAAGGTCGGGGAAGAACGACTCGTCCACTGCCCGCTCGTAACTCTGTCGCACCCAGAAGACCGCATCCCCGTCCTGCGCGATGAGGAGGAGGCCATCCGGCATGGTGCCCGTGAAGTAATAGAGGGGAACTTTTCCGGTGATTGCTGCCATATCCCAGCCGGGATGTGTCCGGTCCATTCGTTCCCGGAAGCGTTCCAGGCGGTCGTCAAGTTCGGTGAGCGGGACTTTCATATCAATAAATTGGGACGCAAAGAATGATAAAAATGGTGAATTGTTCTTTATGAGGATGATCTGATAAGAGAATGATAACAACGGTGGGATCAGCGGGATGCCCGCTCCTTCTCCCACTGCTCAAGCACTTCCTGTCCCTCAATAAAAACAAGGCCGTGCTTCTTTGCGTAGAGTTTCGCGTCCGCCTTGGTGAGTGCGTAGCCGCTCTCATCGTCAAGCATCTCGCAGATGGTAACGGAAGGCGTTATCCCCGCCATATCGGCCATGGCTACCGAGAGTTCGGTCTGGCCTCTCCTCACATCAAGGAGCCCGTCTGCGGCACGCAGTAGGGCCATGTGACCCGGAGTGCGGAAGGTCTCGTGGAAGTCGATGGTGCCGCCGTTCAACGCGTTCTTTACCTGTTCGGCGATCGCGTTCACGGTCAGGGCCCGGTCGCGGTCGGTAACACCGGTAAAAGTATTGCGGTGGTTCACCCAGAGCGAGAAGGAGGAGTGGTTCTTCCGGTCGTAAGGGATATCGCCTTCCCGTTCGGCAACCGCGATTGCCCGAAGCGCGTCGCTCGCAAACGGGAGACCGAGGCGTTGGGCGGCGACCGGGTGGACGGCTGTACAGATAAGCCCCCCGCCGTCCTTGCGCATCTGGAGGATGTGCTTCGGGGTGACCGCATCGGAGCGGATCGCAAAGTCGGTCTCACCCTCGCGGTCATCGAAATCAAAGAGAAGGATGAACTTGCCGTCCCGCAGCGCTGCAAGCGCCTTATCGATCAATACCCCACCTCAACCATCA
>CAZMCL010000388.1:0-1927 GCA_964564375.1 uncultured Methanoregula sp.
TGGGAGGCGGACTGAATAGGTAATACGATAGAGCTGCCTCCCGTTCTTCTCACCAACCAGCTTGGGATGAGTAGTGTACCGCCCGCCCAGCTGGGCAACAATGCGCTGTGAGATGAGCTGGCCGATGTGCTGGGAGCCAACGGTGACATCGATGCCGTCCTTGTTCGGGGTCAGATCTGAGATGAACGAGAGCCGTTCTCCTCCGGCCTGGAGGGATTCCTCGACCTCCTGCGCAATTGAGGATGCCACCTGCGTCTCGTAATTGCTCGCGACCCGCCCCTCGGCCCGGACCTGCACAATCCCTTCATAATAACTCCCGCTGATACGGTTGCAGCGATCGCACTGCTCCTTGTGCCAGATTATTTCAACTGTGCATGTGGCCTCGACTGGTTTTTTGTACAGCAATGCCCGTATCGTGAGGTGTGCCCGTGAACGGTTGACCGTGAGATCCTCTACCGCGACTTCAATGACCGGCTTCTTCGCGTCGTCATGGAAATGGACCGCAGAGCGGGCAAGGTCCGGCGCGATATCAGCCCTTGTACGTTCAGTATCAGTCCACGTATTCATCTGCTTCATCGCCCCGCAACTGGGGCATTCGGTATGCGTAACCCGGTTGTCGCAGGTAAACCACGGCACGCTGCCGATTTTGCACTGCGTGCAGAGCCCGGGCTGGTCGGTTGGTTTGCCGCATTTCGGGCAGAAATTATCCTTAATACTCATAGCATGTAGACCTGTGCATGGGGTATGGTGCCGATCATGATGCAGCTGGAGCGGCTGACAAGGCCAAGACCGACTGCAACACTGACCGCCCGTTCCCCCATGAGATTGATATTGCCTGCCTGTTTTAAGGCTTCTGTTACCTCTGCCTCCGTTGCCGGGCGGGAACCATAGAATGCCTCGCTTATCATTACCGTCATCGTTTCGGTGCGGAGCGTCGTGTTGATCAGCTCGCGGTCGCAGACTGCCGCGATATCCCCCCCATCCGGTGAATGATGGATTTTCAAAAACATTGGGTACGTAATTGACGGGTGGAATGAAAAAGGTAAGCCGAACAGGGATTAGCAGAGGTGGATCTCCACGCCATATACCTTGTGCACGGTTTCCGCATGGATCCGGTAACAGTCATCCTCAGAAATGATCCCTTTTTCAAGCATTTTTTTCGTGTACCGGGGCACTGATTTGGGACCGATCACGGCGCCCGGCCGGGAGTTCTCGTCCATGTAATCGCTCTCGAGCGTGAAGGGTCTCCCGCTCCGGACAAGATCCGGTATCCCCTCGAATTTTGCGATGAATGATGGGTGGAGAGGCGTATCCGGTGTTGCGTAATGCTTGACCACGCGTTCCACCGGCACACCGGCCACCCGGGCCATGGCAACGACATCTTCACACGGACCACTCTCGGCGTGGATCTGGAGGGCGCAGGAGCATTCGGCAGCGAGCGCAAGGGCATGCGCCAGCACTTCGTTGGACGCTGCCATGACCTCGTCATCGACAGGATAATGGGGCCGGCCGCTCTTGAGGGCAACTGCCTTTCCGTCCCGCACGTATTGCGCAGCGCAGTCAAGACCGGCCATCATGAGGTCGGTTGCCTCGCGAAGGGACATGCGTTCCGTGAGGCGCCCGATCTCGGCCGGGTGGACCCCGAGGACGGGAAACGCTACAACGCCGGTCTCTGCAATGAGCCCTGCGACGCGGATAGTCTCGTCAAAGACCTGAATATAATCGGTGCCGGTAGACGGATGGATCCCGAGCGACCACGAGGGCTTTGTGACAATGAACATATGTGTTCCCCCGGCCCGGAAAAAGTCTTTTGCCGCCTCGAGCCCCCGGCCGTTCACGGGGTCAATATGGATATGGTCGTCAGTTATCGGAAACGCCGGGGATTTCATGGCACTCCACGATCCGCATGAGCGGGTAGCCGTCGTGC
>CAZMCL010000389.1:0-1519 GCA_964564375.1 uncultured Methanoregula sp.
CACCGGACCGTTGCCCGGGTCGGTGAAGTACCAGCCGCCGGGGCCCCCGTAGGTTATCGAGCAGTGCGTGGTGATGACAAGGCAGATCAGGAGGATCCGGAGATTATCGATATACAGGAGTCGCGGGCCGCTTTTCTTTCCTGCAGCTTCCGCGACGGCCATGAGAAAATATTTTTCTGTCCAAACTATTTATTCTGACCGGGGCCTGGTTTTTTTTAGGATCCGGTTTTTACCGGACCAGGATGCTTTGTGAGGATAAGAATAGAGTTCCGGCCTGGATATTTCACCTACTATAATTCATGACAGAAATTCGCAGTATCAGTGTTGATTGGGCATTTTTAAGAGAATTCTTTGCGTTATAAAAAAATCCTTTTTACCGGCTATAATACTCCTCTGCACCGCACAAGCAAACGCATGAATGGATCTGGATATCCAAAAAAAAATACGGCATCCGTATCCGAAGGGATCATACCCGGAGTAACCGTTCCGGTGCCGTCACCCCTGCCGGATCAGGTCTTCCCCCGCACCAGCCGGGTCACGTCTTCGCGGATCCGGATAAAACCGGGGCTGGCAGGATCCCGCGGCTGGGGGAGATCGACTTTGAGTATTCCGGACACGACCGCAGGCCTCATGGAAAGGATGACGATCCGGTCGGCGAGGTAGACAGCCTCCTCCGGGTTGTGCGTGACAATGATGATGGTCGTTTTTAATTCCTGCCGGATCCTCAAAACCTCATCTTCGAGTTCCCGGCGTGTGAACGTGTCGAGGGCGCTGAACGGCTCGTCCATCAGCAGGATCTCCGGCTTTATGGCGAGCGCCCGTGCAACGGAGACCCGCTGTTTCATACCGCCGGAGAGCTGGTGAGGGTATGAATGGGCAAACGCGTCGAGGCGGGTTAACGAGAGGAGAGCGTCTGCCCGCTTAGCACGTTCCTCTTTTGGGACCCTGTGCGCAGCAAGCCGCAGGCCGTACACGATATTCTCGCGGATAGTGAGCCACGGGAAGAGTGCGTGGTCCTGGAAGACCATGGCGGCCGGTAGGCTGCCCGTGCCGGTGGCCGGGTATTCCCGCACCGTCCCGGCGTCTGCCTGCTCGAGGCCACAGATCACCCGGAGCACGGTCGACTTCCCGCACCCGGACGGCCCCATGATGCAGACGATCTCGTTCCTGCGGGCATCAAAGGATATACCGCCAAGGGCGGTGCAGGCCCCCTCGTCGTCCCGGAACGTCTTTTTTATCCCGTCAAGGGAAAGAATTATTTCTGTCATTCTTTCCCCTGCCAGCCGAAGAGCCGGGCCTGACCCGCCCGGAATATGGTGTCCGCACCGAGGCCGATGATGCCGATTACGATCATGCCGGCGCCGATGACCTGCAACTGGCCGAGGTTATAGGCGTACATGATGAGAAATCCCAGCCCTGCGGACGTGCCGGGCAGCATCTCGGCGGCAACCACGCACATCCACGCCACGCCGAACGAGACCCGGAGGCCCGTCCAGATGACCGGGAGCGCCCCGGGCAC
>CAZMCL010000389.1:1529-1914 GCA_964564375.1 uncultured Methanoregula sp.
ACCACGGTGCGCACCTGTTCGAAGGGCGTTGCGTGCAGCATCTCCGCAACCTCGATCCACCTCCTGCGAACGCCGTTCACCCCGTCTACCGTGTTGATGAGGATCGGGAAGAACGCGCCCATGATGATGATGAAGAGGACTGAATTGAACCCGATGCCGAACCACGCGATGGCAAACGGCATCCACGCAATCGGGGGGACGGGGCGGAGGATCTGGATGACCGGGTTGAGATACTTCCCAACTTCCTGCGACCAGCCGATAACAAGGCCGAGCGGGATGGCTATCGCTGCGGCGCATAAAAACCCGCTTAAGACCTCCCGTAAGCTCACGTACGTGTTCTCAAGGAGTGTTGCGCCGCCGAGGACCGGGGCACCCGGGTGGAACA
>CAZMCL010000390.1:0-1900 GCA_964564375.1 uncultured Methanoregula sp.
GGGAAACGGTATCTTCGGGGGTGTATTTCTGCAGACTGGCGCTTAATGAACAGAATGTGGAAACAATCCGGCTGGTGTTTTTGAAATAGGAAAGATATTTATTTAATATATATAATAATCGAATTGGATGGAATAAAAACTTGTGTAAAACAATCTCCTGCCCGGGTGATGGAGCCGGCGGGAATCCGGGTTTTTGGCACGTCGCGCAGTTGCCGGTGCGTCCCGTGATCTTCAATTGCCCGGATGCCTGCCATCCACCGTCACTGATGATTCCGGGGCAGCATCGGTGTATATTTATATGCGCCATTCTTAGTGGTGTGTATGTGGTCTGATATCATCCACGAATTTACCGACTCCCCCTCCCAAAGTCGCGTGGTGCGTTTCCTCCTCGAGAACGGGTTTGGGGTGACCGAAGACGGCCGGATCAGCTGCAATGGCATAGAGGTGCCGGCAACGGCTGTTGCAAAGGCCATCGGGTCCGACCGGCGGGTCGTGGACTCGACAGCGCGGCGGATCCTCGAACGCCCGATGCTCCGCGACATCTTCCTCAACATGCGGGCAACACCGGACCTTTCAAAGGTTGCCGAATTGCTCGGGTTCACCGTCATAACCGTGCTCCCCAAGAACGCCAACGAACGCGGGATTGTCGGCGCTGCGGTGAAGGTGCTCACGGAACATATGCTCTCCATCCGGCAGATCTTCGTCACCGACCCGCAGTTTTCCGAAGAGCCAAAACTGGTCATCATTGTCGAAGACCCCCTGCCGCAGGGAGTTATCGAGCAGATCCGGGCCCTGCCGCAGGTCCGGCAGGTAATTATTTAAAAATTACGCTATACAACCTCTTTTTCCTGAAATGAAGCCCCCCTCTTGCGCCACTTTGTCCTCCATTGGGGACGGGGCGCATCAGGATGGGACGAGGTCGGTTTTCAGGGTAATTCATCGTTATCTCATCCGGGGCTGCCACGAGCATGCCGGGCGAAGCCTGAAAGAGCGTATTCGCATTCCTGCAAGTCCCTAAAAAACAGTAAAATCTAAATGGGAATTTTCAAAGTCTTCCACACAAAAGTTCCACCTCGAGCGCGAGCCGGTACATCCGCTTCCGTGCCTTGCGGGGCAGGTGGAATGCCGACCCGATGGTTTCCTCAATAGTTGTCCGGCGGTGCCCGGCAACCCGGTTGTCGGCGTGGGTAACGATCTTCTCCTCGGTGGTTGTGGGGATGCAGTCCCGGGGCAGGAGCCCAAGCAGGGTACATTCGTCCGCGGTCAGGCCGGCGCCCGTGTGGCACTCAACGATACGGGCGATCTCCTCCGAAAACCCCTGGGCCCGGAGCAGGTCGGCTCCCCGCTGGGCATGGTCGATCTTGTGAGTTTTTGACCTGCCGATATCGTGGAGCATGGCTCCCTGTTCAACAAGAGAAAAATTGACATCCGGGTTGCCCTTTGCATAATCAAGGGCACATTCCGTAACTGCCCTGCAGTGGGCTGTCACTTTTGCGCTGCACCCGGCATCCTGCAGCAGATTCTCGTACGGTTTTATGGCACGGTCAGGCATGACCCAGCGAATTCCTGATCGATTCGATGCGCTGTTTTAAGGATTTTAAGAGCATCTCGTTGTCGAAATGACCGAGCGGCTGGTCGCACTCCGGGCACTTGAAGTCGCTGTTCATCGCGATCGGGAAGGTGAAGATCAGGTGGCATTCCTTGCAAATGTAGAAGTCATTCTCCTCTTCATACCGCTCGCGGCGCGAGAGTTTGTCAAGGACCACTTCCATGTCATCCCGGAGTGCGTCGTAAATGTGGTCAGAGCGCAGCTGCCAGAGATAGGTGAGCCAGCCGGTCTCGTTGTTCTTTATCCGGTGGTACTCGGCAAGCCGGCACTCATACAGGGTATAGAGGGTGT
>CAZMCL010000391.1:0-1876 GCA_964564375.1 uncultured Methanoregula sp.
GTCGCACCACGGCCCCTTCATGCCGGTCGGGGTCTGCGATGCCAACTGCACCCGGTTTGACGGTCCTCCCCGGGTCATCTGCCTCGGGTTCCAGGTGACCAATGGAGAACTGATCGGGCCTGCCGACATGTTCGATGACCCTGCTTTTGACCGGGTCCGCTCGCGGTGCAACGAGCTTGCCGATACCATCCGGGCACAAGGCCCCTTCGAACCCCACCGTCTTTCCCTTGGCGAAATGGAATACACTACCCTCCCAGCCGTGGAAAAAGAACTCCGTGCACGGTGGAAACCGATTCCGGAATAACACTTTTTTTAGCTTTTATTAAAAATTATTTCGTCTCCTTTGTGAGACTCCGGGGTTTTGCCCCGCACGTTTGTGGCACCCCCCGCTTTGCGATGACGACGTATTACCTGTAACCGACCTCGTTCCATCGCGAGTGCGCCTCGTCCCCATTGAGGGACAACGTGGTGCGAAGAGGGGGGTATCGTATCAGGGAACTTGAAACAGGGTTTCTACAGGGCAGTTTATATATTTCTGCAGGATTCCGGATCACGGACTTACACGACGGAACAACCGGCTTCGGCAACCGTTATGAGCAAACTTTAATTATCTTACATCCCAAATTAGGGCAGATGGTTAACGGAATTGTTTTGCCGATAAAAAAGGTGTTTGCGCTCGTTGATTCAAAAATATCAGTCGAGATAAAAGACGAAGGCAGGAAACTGCAGGGGCGCCTCGTTGCCGTGGATGAATACTTAAACATCCACATGGAAGAGACCATTGAATTCGTTGACAACCAGCGTGGCCGGAGTCTCGGGATGGTTGTCATAAGGGGCAACAATATCTTAACAATCGCTCCGGTCATCTGACCTGACCGGGACAATGGTGCACTACAATGTCGGATCCAATTGAAGATGGACTGAAACTTATCCAGTCAAGGCCCGAAGGCGTTCTCCAGAGCGAGCTCTGGAAGGAGCTGGGCGTTGACAGCCGGAAGTGCTCGCGGATCGTTAAAAAACTTGAAGAGAGCGGGCTCATCGACCGGATTGAATTCAGAAAGGAAGGGATCAAGACCTATCTTCTGAAAGCCCGGCAGATGCCGGTCAACCCGGGCGATCTCCTCGCCGGGGATGAACTGATCCCCTGTATCGGGTGCGAGCTCGAATGCATTGTCGAGGAATGCCACCCGCTCATGGACTGGATGTACCAGCTGGCAATCATCGAGCATACGGAAGACTAATTTTTTTTACTATACGTTTTTTTACTTGCGGAAATTCTCCTGCTATCCTGCACGGATCGGGGATTTTTTCGCATGCCTTATTTAATAGTTATTCTCATATGATGCCGATAAAAAAATGTGCAGGAAAAATTGTAACGCAACAACTATTTATCGCCCGACTATCCACCTCTAATACGTGAAATCCCCGCAAATTCCGGGAGATAACTAAATGATCTCGGTCCTGTTTATCGATGACAACACAGACCTCCTTGTCCAAATCCGCACCTTCTTAGAGAAGACCGGTGACCTCCGGGTTGACGCTGCCCATTCCATCAAGCAGGCTACCGAGAAATTAAAAACCCGGTCTTTCGATGTCATCATCACGTACGGGGAGATTCCGGAAGTGAACGGCATCGAATTCGTTGCCGACATGAACGGGATTGAATTTTTAAAATATCTCAAATCACAGGGAATCCCCACACCGGTCATCCTCTACAGCCGGAAAGGCCAGAATAAGCTTGCCCTTAAGGAACTGAGCAACGGCGCCGAGTTATCCCTGCCAAAGGGCGGTGATATCCGGCCGGCACTCTTTGAGATGGTAACGCTCATCAAGGGGACCATGCTCAGACAGAAAGCCGAGCGGGAACAAAAAGCCC
>CAZMCL010000392.1:0-1875 GCA_964564375.1 uncultured Methanoregula sp.
CATAGGCAAGGCGGAGGAAATTGTCAAGCGATGCGGGCGAACTCTCGGCCACCATCTCGACCGTGCCTTCCGGCAGGTTCTTTACGTAGCCGTGCACCCCGGTTGCGTGCGCACAGTCCCCGATAAAGGCACGGTAACCGACACCCTGTACCCGCCCACTTGCCACGGCGGTGATCCGTTCCATGCATAATTACTGGAACCGGAGGGGTCATAAGGTTTGAGAAATGGATCGACGCAGATGTCCACCAAAGGATTACCGATTGACAGTGGGGGCGTGTTATGCCTTGAATCCCCGGGCGAAACCTGCATCTTTTGCAAGCGACAACAGTACCGAAATAACCATGCACACCTTCCAGTACGGAACACCCGAAATTGAATACCTGCGGAAGCAGGACAGGCGGCTCGGGACTGCCATCGATGAGATCGGGATGATCGAACGCAAGGTAACCCCAGACATCTTCACCGCACTCATTGCGAGCGTGGCAAGCCAGCAGATCTCGGCAAAGGCCGCGGAAACGGTCCGGGGCCGGATGGAGGAGCGGTTTGTGTGCATTACACCGGATACAATCGCTTCTGCGACATTAGAGGAGATCCAGCAGTGCGGTATGTCGATGAAAAAAGCCGGTTATATCAAAGGTATCGGGGATGCGATCGCGGAGGGGAGCCTCGATCTTGACGGGCTTCACGAACTTTCCGATGACGAGGTCATCGCCCGGCTCACGGCCCTTAACGGTGTCGGGGTATGGACTGCCGAGATGCTCCTCATATTCTCGATGGAGCGGCCGGATGTGGTAAGCTGGGGCGACCTTGCGATCCGTCGCGGGATGATGAGGCTCTACGGGAAGGAAGCGATTCATCGGGCAACGTTCGACAGGTACCGGAAGCGGTACTCGCCTTACGGGTCGGTAGCCTCGCTGTATTTGTGGGAGTTTTCACACCGGTGACCGTGATGCGGGGTTCATGAGCCGGCCACCCGCCAATCTGGATTGCGAGCGGGGGGTAACCCCCCGCCATTATTTTTCAAAACTGTGGGGGATCCCACCTGGCATGGAGGTAGGGGGTCAGGGAACTGATATCCCTTACCTGCGTTCCTCCTTTTAGGAAGTGTGGCACGCTCATTGTCACGCTGGCCACACACGTGCTGGCACGAGCGGAGAAGAAACTCGTGGGCCATTTCCCGATCCAAATCCCACCCTTTTTTACCTCCACCGCAAGAATACATCTCAATGAGCGGCGGCAATACAGATTCAGGTACAGCACCCCGTACCGACCTTCATGAATTAAAAGACCCCGGCTACGAGATCTTCATCCTGTTCGTATCGCTCCTCTCTGTCGCAAACCTCGTCGTTTCATGGATCCCCGGCCTCGACCCGGGCGCCGTCAACGTTCTGGTCGTCATCAACTTCTTCTTAACCATCATCTTCCTTGGCGACTTCCTATACCGGGTCTTCACGGCCGATTCAAAGACATACTACTTTTTTCACAACTGGGGGTGGGCCGACCTGCTCGCCAGCATCCCGGCGCTGCGCATCCTTCGGCTTTTCCGGATCTTCAAGGCTTACCGCCTCCTCAACAAGTACGGCGCACGGAACATCCTTGGCCAGCTCAAAAAACACCGTGCCGAGAGCGTCCTCTTCATCGTGGTCTTCTCCGTCATGCTCGTTATCGAGAGCGGGGCATTTCTCGTTCTCATGGCAGAAAGAGGTGCGCCGGATGCCAACATCCTCTCGGCCTCCGATGCCATGTGGTGGGTGTACGTCACTATCGCCACCGTGGGCTACGGCGACCACTATCCCGTGACCAACGGAGGCAGGCTTGTCGGCATCATGATCATGACCATGGGCGTCGCCCTCTTCGGCACCCTTGCAGGTTTCA
>CAZMCL010000393.1:0-1875 GCA_964564375.1 uncultured Methanoregula sp.
ATTCAGAAAAGAGGTTTCACGCTGTCTTGATGGGTTCAAGATCACGATGAAGAATCTCAACGTAACGCACGACCGTTTTGTCTGGGAGAGCGACTTTATAAGAAACGGCAACACAGAACGGATCATCAGCAGGCTCAAGAGGTTCCCGGAGGCACGCGACGAGGATACACTTGCACTCGATCTTTCGGAGTATGGCTTTGAGAACAAGTACGTCATCCGCAGGAGCGACGGCACTTCGGTTTATGCCGCCCGTGACCTTGCCTACCATGCATGGAAAGGTGCGAACTTTGACCGGGTTATCGATGTTCTCGGGGCGGATCACAAGCTCATCGGGGCGCAACTCCAGTGCACCATGAAGATCCTTGATGAGAAGGTCCCGGAGATCGTCCATTTTGAATTTGTCTCGCTTCCTGAGGGTTCGATGAGCACCCGCACCGGCAAGTTTATTTCAGCCGATGACCTCATCACCGAGATCCGGAAACGCGCTTTTGAAGAAGTAACTGCCCGAAGGCCGGAACTGGACGAGGAGACACGAAGGTCGATTGCCCAATCGGTCGGGCTTGCTGCAATCCGCTACGATATCGTGAAAGTGTCCCCGGAAAAGAGCACGGTCTTTGACTGGAAGGAAGCGCTTGACTTCGAGCGGCAGAGCGGACCCTACATCCAGTACGCCCATGCCCGGGCCTGCAGCATTCTTTCAAAAGCAGGGACATTTTCGGAGTGCTTCGAGCTCGAGACCGAACAGGAGATTGCGCTCGCAAAGAAGATAGCATGTTTCCCGGTTATAATTGAAAACGTCATTACCGAGCTCCGTCCCCACATCCTTGCCACCTATGCCCGCGAACTCGCAGACCTGTTCAATACATTCTATCATTATGAACCGGTGCTAAAGAGCGAGGGGGATGTCAGAAAGCGGCGCCTCACACTGGTAAAAGCGGTACAGAATACTCTGAAAGAATCACTTGAGACACTCGGGATCGATGCCATCCAATCCATGTGATGCCCTGCGCAGGCAGGGATACCAGTTCTTTTCTCCCGCATCAACAGCAGCGCTCAAGCCCTGCATGTGGTGCAAACGCGCCCTGCAGGGAGGTGAGATGTGCTACAAGCACCAGTTCTACGGCATCGACAGCCACCGTTGCGTCCAGATGACGCCAACGCTCCGCTGCAACCAGCGTTGTCTATTCTGCTGGAGGTCATTCGAGTACGAACCACATGAGGTGGAGGAGTGCTCACCGGAGACTATCCTTGCCGGCATCCACAAGTACCAGAAGAAAGCACTCGCCGGCTACAACGCGGTACTCGATAACACGGTTACTGATGATCGGTGGAAAGAGGCACTCGACCCTAAACACGTTGCGATATCGCTTTCAGGAGAGCCGACACTCTACTCCCGGCTTCCTGAACTCATTAACCTTTTACACGATAACGGGTATACTACATTCCTCGTAAGTAACGGGACAAATCCCGATATGCTCCGGCAGTGCAAACCGTTCCAGATGTACCTGTCACTGGATGCACCAGACAGGGAGACATACATGGGAGTCTGCCGCCCGCTTGAGGATTATTGGGACAGGATACAGGAGAGTCTCGGGCTGTTGAGCACCTGCAGATCGGCTATACGAATCACGCTGGTCAAGGGGCTCAATGATTTTGCTCCGGAACAGTATGCAGCTATCCTGCAGGATTCGGGCGCAACCTTTGTGGAAATAAAGGGATATATGTATCTGGGATACAGTAGAAACCGGTTGGCAAGAGAGAACATGCCGGAACACGCGGAAGTGCGGGCCTTTGCAGAGAAGGTCCAGTCCGCGTGCGATTACCGGTTCAAAGATGAGAATAAACTGAGCAGAGTGGTTTTGCTGGAGCATATAA
>CAZMCL010000394.1:0-1873 GCA_964564375.1 uncultured Methanoregula sp.
AGGAAGAGTCCGCCAATCGTCTTCTTCGTCCCCGCCGCGCCCTTCAGGGGTTCTTTCGTTTCAGTCGTAGTATCTCGACCTCGATCTCCTGCACGTCTTTTTTATGGAAGGCAAAGGTGCGCTTAATCGGGAACAGACCTCCGACTTTCTCGGTGATCTCCGCCCTCTGTGCAGTGTAAGCCTGTACAAATTGGGTTGAACCCGCATTAAAGATGCTATAGGTGACCGGGGCAAGGGTAAGGGCGCTGTCGATGAACGGGCGGTCGGCATGCACTTTCTGGGCCCCGAACGGCGGGTTCATGACCACGGTGTCGCAGGTGCCGATCCGCTCGTGAAGCCTGCCCTCGCGCAGGTCCAGTGCAAGGAAGGTCACCTCCGCGTCGAGGAGGGCTGCATTCTCCCGTGCAACAGTGAGGGCTCCCTCGTCAATGTCAACGCCGAAGGCCGATTCCGCCCCGAGCAGTGCAGCGCCGATTGCGAGAACCCCGGTACCGCAGCCAAGGTCACAGACACGTTTCCCTTCAATATCGCCTTTCATCAGGGCATGGAAGAGGAGGCGGGCGGCGAGCGGCGCCGGCGTCTGGTACTGCTCGAGGGCTGCCCGGGGCCTTACGAACCCGGCAAGGCGCTGGAGCATCATCTCGAGGTTCTTGAGTTTCATGGGATCTCGTCGATTTCGTACCCGTCCCAGTCCCTTGCACCGCAGAGGATCTCGAACTCCTGCGGGGAGAGGACAGGTACCGGGAACCGGATCTGGTCATCGTAGGCAAGCCGCGGGCAGGCGGTGTTCACATACGCGGCAAACCCGAGGTTGAGGAGTTCGTCCGGGCTCACCTCCTTCATGGTCACGATAACGGCATGGGGCGAGAGGGCAGCGAGCCTTTTTGCAAGATCCATCCGGTGCTGGCCGCTCTTGGTGCTGACGATAATGCCGATACTCGCGGCTCCCAAGGCCTTCTCGATGACCGCAAAGCGCCTCCGGAGAAGGGCATCCCCGCTCACTTCCTGCACTATGCCGGTCAGGGGATCGAGCGCCACGACCCGTTTCTTTGTTGTGAGTGCGATGCCGATCGGGTGAAAGAGCCCGGTGCCTACGAAAAGGATCTCGTCTGCCCCGGTATCCCGTGCTGTTGAAAAGCAGCAGCCGAGCACCTGTCCGCGGTGCGGTGTTCTCCCGCTCCCTTCTGCTACCTGGACATCAACGCCCCTCTCCTTCAGGAATGCTTCCATTGCAGGGATAAGGTGGACGTGCTGGACGGTGGTGACAAGGCCGACCGCCTTTCCTTTCAGGAGAGGGAGGGTTTTTTGCAGCACCGCGATATCGAAATCCACCTCGTACGGCACGAAGATCACCCGGTCCTGCGTATCGACCGGCGCATGCCCGAAATGGACGAGGACCTCGGCATGCGTAAGGGAATCTAGCGCAAGGTCGCAGGCGCCATAACAGGGATCGCCGCTGATGATAACTTCGAACCCCGCATCTTTCAGGGCGCCGGCATATTTCTCTGCTTTACGCTTGAGCCCGGCCGGGAACTGGAGGGCAACGGTTTTTACACCCCGCTCTTTCAGCTGCACAACCAGGTCAGATATACCGTTTGACAACATGGACTTTCTCGTCCACCTCGATTTTAACGAGGGGCTTGTAGGGCCGGCCGATATCAGGATCGCCCCGCTGGATGGCGATGCAGACATCCACGACTTCAGCTCCCGCGATCTCAAGGGCCTTTAAAAGCGCCTTCATCGTGCCGCCCGTGCTGACCACGTCATCGATGATGACGACCCGGTCACCCTTGTAAACCCCGTTCAGGTACAGTTCGCCTTTCGAGTAGCCGGTGATCTGGTGGACGGGCACTTCGTGCGGCAGGTTGTACAC
>CAZMCL010000395.1:0-1863 GCA_964564375.1 uncultured Methanoregula sp.
TGCGGCGTAAAACTCAATGACGTCCTCAACCTGTGCATTCCAGATAACGTCATCGATCGCCCCGGGTATTTTATCGAATGCCTTCCGTGCCTTTTTGGCATAGTGGTCTTCCCATTGTTTCCTGGCAGCAGCCTGGATAGCATTGTTGAGTGTTGTCAGTTCCTTTGGGTCTGGCACGGTAAGGATGGCCCGCACGATGTTGGCAACATTGAACGCATCCGGTTTATAGGAAGCATCGAGCCGATCCCTGTGTTCCTTTTTATTTTCATCAATCAGCGCGGGAAAGATCAGTCTCCCTTTTTTCTCGTTGATCTCGCGTGCAGCAGCCTTGCTGATCTCAGAAAGCAGGTGCGAACCCATCCAGAGATCCCGGGTCCTGCGGGCGGAAGCGATAAATCCCTGTACCGGGCCGATGCCGAGGACATAGAGATAGTCGGGCATTACCGCACCTTCCTGAATCCCTGGATCGGTTCTTGTGCAAATGTAATGAAAGCATCAAGGGCGGAACCGTTAGTGCATCGAGTTGCCATTGGTGAATCAGTATATGCAGTACAAGCGGAACTGTAAATTTCTGATTTGGTAATCTCTAATGAAGTAATATCAGGAGAATTTATGTTGTCTTCATGTGGTTTTCCCGGTTTTACGTATGCAGCGGATAATCGGGGCGTAATCAGGCGCATTATCATTGACATACAAGATATCGTGTCTCCCTTTCCATATCCCAGCGGTCTTAATATCAGAGGGCTTGCCATACGGTCACTCTCTTCGCCCGGCTGAAGTGTGGGTTTGATTTTTTCTTGTCTAATTTCAAGAATGATTGGCATACCAAATTCTACACGGGGGAATGCCGGAATATTTTTTGCCATTCGTGGATCGGGGGGGTGTATTCCATAGGGTCTGGTCCCTGATCCATACACTGCTGTTCGCAAGGTTTCTGCCTCTGGCCACCGGGATCGGCTTGGTTTTTTGGGATTACGCCCCGGATCACGCCCAATATCAGCACCCTGACGAAATTTTTGTAAAAGCGCGAGAGAATCATACCAACAATTAACGGAATCAGTATTCTCATCCCCGGCTGTGGGTACCTTAACAAAAAAACCTTGCGGGATCGTTGGCCATTGACGAGTCATCTCTGGCTCAAGGGGTTTAAGATTAAAAAGATCCAGGCATGATGAATACCATTTATTGAGGGAGTTAACATCTGCATCAGGAGGTGTAAGAGACTTACCCTCTTTTAATGGGGGGTTATAGTCAATACAGGAAAGAGCACCGCAACCTCTGCGTGTTCTCGCACCGACCCCTCCAAAGTTTATCCATCCCCAAACCGCAGCATCAATGTCATGTGCAATATCATCATGCCTCTCTTCGATCAGGGGCAGGAAATCCAAGGGTTCTTTATTTGCATCATGGCGTTTCTCATTCTCCTTTGAAATCCGCTTGTTCTCCTTTTCCCGCAGTTCATTATAAATCGGACGAAGGCCACTCATTTTGTCTTCGGTCGGGAATTTTATGATTAGAGAAAACTTCAACGAGATTATTGTGTCCGAAGGATCACAAGGTTCCTTACTATCTGTTGATTTTCCCTGAAAGGGAAAAAGGGTATACAAGAAAGCAGGATTATCTTCACTTTTCTGGTTATTCCACCAGTAAAGATCATAACCCCCCTGTCCTCTTCGTTTCTGTTGATTAAATTCATACCTTCCACAAGGCGATACTTTGTCAAACGTGGTTTTAATTATTTCAATCTCCACCGGACTTGGATTCTCGGTTGATCCCCAGATCTCCCCTTCCCGCTGGAGGAGTTCACGTACATCGGTGAATTGTGCCCCCCGCGTTGCCCGCCACCAGAACCGCAGGTGACCG
>CAZMCL010000396.1:0-1856 GCA_964564375.1 uncultured Methanoregula sp.
CTATCATGATTGCCTGTCACGCAATCGACTCGGATTCGAATTCCGACCTGGGCGTAAATTCTTTTTGATTTTGTTAAAATTTTTATATGTTGCTCTTGTTGTTCAGCCCGGGACATCAGCCGTTTTAGGAATAATCTATTGTCCGTCCGCATGTCTTTGTGAGTTACGTCTCCATCGTAGCAGGGAGTGCGGCTGATGCACCTGTCCCGGAGGATTTCTGGTATATTTATATTTTCTTCCGGTCAACCACTCTGGAATGAAACGAAAAACTCTCCATCTTGCTTTTTCAGGTGCTCTTCTTGTCCTGGTCCTGCTCAGTGCAGGTTGCACCCAGACCTCATCGCCAGCTGCCAGTCCCACTACCTCAATTACTCCGGCTGAAACTACTGCCCCTCAGGCCGCGACAAAGGAAGAGATGGTCGCTTTTGTCAAAGAGGCGGTTGCCTATGCGCATGCTAACGGTAAGGAGAAAGCCCTTGCCGAGTTTTCCAATCCCAGGGGATTGTTCTTCCGGGGCGAGCTTTACATCTACGCCTATGATTATAACGGCACGACCATCGCCCACCCGGTAAACCCGGAGAAGATTGGCGTCAACCGGCTCGATGAGATGGATGCAGATGGCAAGTATTTCATCCGCGAGCTGATGGACGCAAGTACTGACGGCACCGGGTTTGTTGAATATACTTACATCAACCCGACTCAAAACAATCGTGTCGATAAGAAGCTTGGATATGCCATGCAGGTCGATGATGACTGGTGGCTCGGGTCAGGGATCTATCTCGGGCCGGTAGAATCCCCGGAGATGGAGCCGTCCGAAGCTCCATTGGAGAACTAATCATTTTTATTGAATCTTCCTGCTTACTCAACCCTGTATCCTTTTTTTTCAAGAACTGCTGCAATCCACGGTTCAGCCTCCTCATCGGACTTCGGCCGCTCCCGCACGATCTTGTACCACAATGCCCAAAGATCCGGATCACTGGAATGCAGGTCAAGGGTACCCCGCACCGTGCCAAGCAGGTGGCCGGACTCATCAGAAACATGCATCACAACGCAGCGGTAAAACTTGCACTGGGCCGGGCTGTCCCGGTGGATCGTGCAACGGAGGAGGTCACCGTCCGGGCGCAGGAACGGGCACGCTTGCGGGTGTGTATCAGAAAATGAAAAATCAGTAAATATCCGGCGTTTGTCCTCGTCCACTTCTGCCGTGAACGCTGTACCGGTCGAGGCGCATTGGCAATCGAAGACAAACTCCCCGGTCTGGCGTTCGATAACAATGTAGTCGCCAAGGTGCATACAGCACGATCCGCACTGGCGGCAGTTAAAAACCATTGGACTCCCGTGAACTGTATTTTTGTGTGCGAATGCTAAAAAAAGGACCGGCCAATCTCACAGGATCTTTGCCCCAGCCATCTCTGCGATGTCCTTCAAGGTCTCGTAATCCGTGCTCGTACCGGCCATCGTGATCCGCTCAAATGCGTTCTTCTTTGTGAAGATAACCGTGTAGGTAACCTGCCCTTCATCCGGTGTATTGGTCATGCGGTACGCGATGCTCTGGTCGCCAATGGTGGGGAAGGGGATCTCGTACGGGGAGGAAAACGGTGTCTCTCCTTCGGACAGCGCCACTTTCTCGAGCGTGAAGACCTTGTTCATGTTCTCGACCGGGAAGATATTGACGGACTGCCGGATCCGTGTCTGGTCGTTCCTGGAGCGTCCCGTGCGGTCGAAAGTCACAAAATAGCCCTGTCTCCAGCCAAGATCGCGGGTGAGCTGGGTGACTTCGGGAGAGGTCATAACCGAGCGTTCCCGCAGGATATAATCGGGAGGGATATCAGTGAGCTGGAGTGCCATATCGGCGG
>CAZMCL010000397.1:0-1856 GCA_964564375.1 uncultured Methanoregula sp.
TGGTCCTTCTCATCCTGGGATCATCGCTCATTTATTTTGCCGAGCACGATGCGCAGCCGGAGAAGTTCTCGAGCGTTCTGGCATCGATGTGGTGGGGCATGGAGACGATGGCGACCATCGGGTACGGGGATATGGTGCCGGTAACCCCGCTCGGGAAGGTAATTGCCGGTATTGTGGCCCTCATTGGTGTCGGCCTCTTTGCGCTGCCGGCCGGTCTGCTTGCCTCGGGTTTTGTCGAGGAAGTTAACCGGCAAAAGGAAGAGAAGTCCAGGAGCCGCCGTCATTCCCCTTCAGGAGTCCGCACCTGTCCCCATTGCGGAAAGGAAATTCCGGAGAATCCGGAAAAAAAGGATGGATAATCCGGTTATTCCGCCGGTTCGGCGCTTTCGTACACCCGGGTCAGGTACCGCGCCTGGAAGACGGCAAAGAGTGGCGAAAGGATGATCATCGCAAGAATGAGGAGGCTGGCAATACCAAACAGCAGTTCGGCCTTGCCGCCAACAATGAGATAGAGCCCGGCGCCTCCGACAATGATAATGCCGAAAACGAGTAGAAATACCGGGATTCCGATAACGAGCGTGAGTAAGATAAGCGCGATTAGGTAATTGATCCAGCCGATCTTCCCAATCGTATCAACGATAGCTCCTAGGTTGAACGCCTCGGTAAAACTATCTGAACGGGCAAAGCGGATGGATGCGATCGGCATGATGATACCTACGGCAATCTCGACTGCATACATCAGAAGCACGAGTGCCATGTTCGGTTCCCAGTTCCCGGGGGCCTCCATGTTTCCCTGAGCCATGGTAACGAACATACTCCCGTAGATGAATGCCCAGACGATCATGATGGGGATGGCATACACGAGCCCCACGATGACCAGTTTCAGGCCGTCAATAAAGAGCGTGCCCCAGCGATCAACATCCGGTGCTGCGGGGGTTCCCCGGTAGATACGCATGACATAGCCATTCATGGGAATACCAAGACAGATAATGGCAATGATGAGCCCGGCCCAGCGGTTAATATTGCATAAAATACCCACCTTTGTATAACGGAAGGAATCGTCAAGTAATGTACCAAATTCCATAGTTCACCAGAATTCTGTTCTCACGTTTCTGTGCTGTAGGACCTGCGTCCGGTTGCACAAAAAAGCCGGGATGTATGTTACGGTTGTCAGAAGAAAAAAGTATTTTTTAAAACGACACCCCCACGGTATGGATGCGACCGGATAATGGATGTCCCATTCATCCATGCGGGGTCCTTCATACGAGGTTTTATTTCGTGTGCATGCCATGCTGTATCTGTGAAGTCCTCTTAAACGCAGGACTCATGAGGTCAGATTATGGCAGCAGACATGAAGATCCCTGTTAACTATGCACAAGCAGCCGAGACCCTGAAAACAACATTAAAGCTGACCGGGTCCCCGGTGGCTTTCCGGTTTGCTACAAAGAAAGAGGATATTCCTGCCGGGATGGAAAAGTTTGACAAGACAATACGGCACTGCGCAATGGTCAGCCTTGCAAGAAAGGAAGGCAAAATCTTCTATTCCACGGTGGACAACCACGAATGCAATGGCGGGGCATGGGCGCTTGGCTTAAAGGAGATCACCGAGACATTAAAAAACGGTGACTTCTATTTCAAACTCGGTAAATTCGAGAGTCCCGCTGCCTGCAAGCGGACGATCGACCGGATTCCGCACCTTGGTCTTAAAGAAACCTATGCAACCCTCTATGCTCCCCTGGAGAAGACACCGTTTGACCCGCAGGTAATCCTTATCGTGGCAAGCCCGTGGAGTATGCTCAAGATCGCACAGAGCACCCTCTTCCGTCTCGGGGGAAGGATCAACGCCGAATTTGCCG
>CAZMCL010000398.1:0-1847 GCA_964564375.1 uncultured Methanoregula sp.
CCAGGGACTGATGCTGCCGGAGACCGAGAGGCGTGCCCGGGTCACAGCCATGCAGGGGCGGATTAAACGGTATGACCTGGCCCGCTGGACAACTGATTTCCTTGATCTGCTCGAGAGCACCAAAGCTTACCAGCAGGTGCTTGCCGCCCGGTTCATGGACGCGGGATCGATCCGGCGCCTGGAAACCGATTTCCGGCATGCGTCCCGGCGGGTGTTGTTCCTTGATTACGATGGGACCCTGGTCCCGATTGCTAAAACCCCCCTGCAGGCCCGGCCGGATGCCGGGATTTTGCAGATACTCAGGCAATTATGCCTGGATGACCGGACCCGCGTTGTCATCATCAGCGGGAGGGATCGTGCCGTGCTGGAAGAATGGTTCGGAGACCTGAATATCGGGCTGATTGCAGAGCACGGTATCTGGATCCGGGAGCGCAGGAAGGACTGGGAGATGCCAAGACGGGTATCAAGAAGCTGGAAGGATGAGATCCGTCCCATCCTTGAGCGGTATGTTGACCGGACCCCCCGCACTTTCATCGAAGAGAAAGAGTATTCCCTTGCATGGCACTACCGGAACGCCGATTCCGGTCTCGCGCTGATCCGGTCAGGCGAACTGCGGGAAGACCTGATGCTCCGCACAAAGAGCCTCCGGCTGGCACTTCTCGAAGGAGCGAAGGTATTTGAGGTGAAAAGTGCCGATGTCAATAAAGGTGCCGCTGTGCAGCACTGGCTGAAGAACGATCATTTCGATTTCATCTTCGCCGCGGGGGATGATCAGACAGATGAGGACGTTTTTGCCGCGGCACCACCTGATACCTATACCGTCAAGGTAGGGACAAGTCCCTCCCGTGCAGCCTATAGCGTGCGGTCGCATCAAGAAATTCGGGACCTGCTGAAACGGTTAAGTTCCGTGCCGGAGGGCAACCGGTGATGAGGGCGCCTGTTCCGTTCTCCGGGTTGTAATTCTGGGCTCCTCTGCCAGATCAGTCCCTGGCATAAACGGCAGTCACGCTGCGCAGGTATTCAGTAACCTCCGGTGTCAGCATAGGTTCAGAAAACCGCCATTTCCAGTTGCCCTTATCGGTCCCCGGCTTGTTCATGCGGGATGCAGAGTCAAGACCAAGGAGGTCCTGTAGGGGGATTATCACGGTATTTGCAACGGTTCCCATTGCCATCCTGATGAGTGCCCGGTTCAGCTCGTTATCGGGGATTTCCCGGCCGAAATACTGGCGCAAACGGATCCGGTGCTGTTCAGTGGCCTCGTTTGCTATCCATCCCCGCACGGGGTTATTGTCATGCGTCCCGGTATAGAGGATACAGTCCGGGATGGCATTATGCGGGAGATACGGGCTGCCAGGAAAACCTTCTTCAAATGCAAAGAGGAGGACTTTCATGCCGGGGATCCTGTACTTCTGCATCACTTCCCGGACATCGGGCGTTATGACCCCCAGGTCCTCGGCAATGACCGGCAGGCAGGGGAATTTCTGCATGAACGTGTGGAGCAGGTCGTCGGCAGGGGCAAGCACCCATTTGCCGTCCATCGCCGTCTCCGAGCCTGCCGGAACCTCCCAGCAGGCAACAAGACCGCGGAAATGGTCGATCCGAATATAATCGACAAGCGCAAGGTTGCGTTCCATCCGCTTCACCCACCAGGAATAGCCCGATTTCTGCAGGGTTTCCCAGTCATAGACCGGGTTATACCAGAGCTGGCCGGTGGCGCTGAAATAGTCGGGGGGCACACCTGCGACGACCGAGGGGCTCAGGTTACGGTCCAGCTTGAAGAATTCCGGGTGCTGCCAGACATCAGCACTGTCATAATCCACATATATCGGGATATCTCCTATGAGGAT
>CAZMCL010000399.1:0-1846 GCA_964564375.1 uncultured Methanoregula sp.
GTTCAGGATTATTTCTCAAAAACCACGATTATAATGCCCGATGGAACAGAAGAACGATTGACCGCTGCAACAGTTTTCAGTAATAAGAGTTATGCAAATAATGATTATCTGCCAGGGTATGGCTCCGGCATTCAACCTGATGTTGATCATCTCAATCCTGTGTGGGTTCAATGGCCCCCAGTGAATGAAGGAGGTGTCTAATGAAAAAAAGTGTCATTCTTTATGCAATTTTTGTAATGATCATCCTGTGTTTTGGTATATTTATTATTGGATTGAATCAGGAGGCAGAAAGAGCAAGCTCCCCGGATATAGCCCTAATTAAAGCTATTGATAGCACCTACACCTTTTCCGGAGAACAAATCACAGTTTTCTCCAGTTTAATCGGAAAGATAACGGTCAATTCCAGTATTATTCCGGAATCACCACGGGACATCCAAATTTATCGTGGGTATTTCCGTGAAGGAGACCAAGTGGAGGTTCTTGGAAAAGGACCAATTATGAGTGAGATATCCAATCCGGTTCCAGAAGAAAGAGCACCTGAAGTAGCAGAAGAGATATTGGAGCAATATGGGGGTTTACCTGCGGATGCACAATTACTGGATAATTTTGTTTGGTATGAAGAGGTATACAATGGAACAACACATGAAATTATTGAGAAAAATCCTCTCAATACATTCGTATCTTGGTATAGAGATATTGATGGCATGCAAATAGAAGGTGGTTCGGATATTATTCAGGTTACCATGGGGGAGAATGGTACTCTTTTACATCTCAATAAACGCTGGAGAACCTACGAACCTCTCGGAAATGTATCCATTATTTCGGCAACTAAAGCGATAGACAAACTTGCCGCAGGAGAAGTTCTGAACCCGATATCGGCCCAGGTGTCTGATGTTGAAATTTACAATATCCATCTCAGTTATTACGTAAAAGAGATTGATGAACCGGAAGTAACTCTGGAACCAATTTGGGTCTTTTACGGGAATGCATCTGGTACCTATGTGCCGTTCTTCGTCTACGCCCGGCAGTTCGCGAACTTCACCGCCACGCCAACCTTCGGTAAAACCCCGCTGACCGTCACCTTCACCGACACCTCCGATGCATCGCCAAATGAATGGTACTGGGAGTTCGGCGACGGCACCAACACCACGGAGCAGAACCCGGTGCACACATACTCCACACCGGGCAACTACACCGTCTCGCTGAACGCGACCAACGATGATGGGACGGGCAGCATCACGAAACCGGACTACATCACGGTCACGAACCTCCCGCCCACAACCATCACCACGCAGCCGACCACGACTGTGACAACCACGATAACAACGACCGTGACAACAGTGCCAACAACAACGCAGCCGACACCCACGAAGACGCATGCACCATTGTCGCCGGTTGTACCGGTGGTCGGGATTATGATTATCGGGTTATACACTCTGTCCCGGCAGAAGAGGGACCGGTAAAAACCGGCCCGTTTTTTTTATCGATATGATACAGGAAAAAGAAGGAACAACCCATGAGAATCGAAAAGGTAACATATTTTTCAGAAAAGGAATACGAACTCGTCACCATTATCAGGAAACTGGGATTTAAGAAGACGACCGCCTGCGTGCTGGTGTATCTTGCACACGTCGAAGAGGCATCGTCCCGCGATATCGAGCGCGGCACGGATCTCCGGCAGCCTGAGATCAGTATTGCGATGCGGGAGCTGAAGGAGTGGGGCTGGATTGCAGAACGCGACGTTGATCGAAACGGCCCGGGCCGGAAGATCATGTTTTTCCGGCTCGCAAAACCCTTTGCGGAGATCGTTGCCGATATCGGGACCCGGAAACGAAAGGAGGCGGAG
>CAZMCL010000400.1:0-1836 GCA_964564375.1 uncultured Methanoregula sp.
TTCTCAAATTCGGCGATGACCGTACCATTAACATTCTCAACTTCCCAGACGCGGTCCCCGGAATTTCCGGGCACGGATGTCAGGGCATCCGGCATCCCATAACTCCCTTTGAACCCGCCAAGGTATTTCACATGAACATATACACCGGTTACCGGAATGACCGGGGCCGGGGTCTCACGGATCTGGATGGTCCCCATAGTCAGGGGAGAAGATGAGGAGGAAGTCGGTGTGGAGCCAGCATCTCCCGTGCCTGAGGGAAGGCTGATACCTCCGGAGGTGAGCATGGGAAGGACGACAAGTGCCCCTACGGCAACGATGATAAGAATGAGGACAACGGCCCCGATACCGAGAAGCAGGTTCCGGCTGGGTGCAAACCCGATGCTTCGCCGGGGTTTTTGGGGAACCGGGGGTGCTGCGGCAGGGATAGGTGCAGCCGGAACTGGGGCTGCAAAGGGTTCAGGAGATGAGGATTCGTCATCATCCCATGCCAGCGATAGCCCTACGGGAACATCCGGAATCGGATTACGCCGCGGATCCGCGGCAATCCTTGCCGTAGACCGTTCAATGAGCGGTTCGATGGTCGTGATATCCTGGTCAACAGGACGCTGGGACAGCGCGGCAGGGGCTGGTGCCGGCCGTGCGGAGGTTGCCGGAGCTGATGGGGCAACGATAGCCGAACCACACCGGTTACAGAACGCGGAGTCCGAGGGTACCTTGTTACCACAGCGGGAACAGAAGATATGCTGGTCTGGCACCGGAGCATCGTATTGACGAGGCACAGGGGCAGGCGGTGCCGGAGCGATAGTCCCCGCCTCGATGATCTTCTTGACAGGGTGAATAGTAGTGGTTTCACTCCGCACGGGTACGGTGGGTGCCGGTTCAGCAACTGGCTGGACAGGACTATTCACTATACTGATACGGGCAGGGGCGGGTGAAGCTGCCGGGACTTGCGGTTCAGTGCCGGGAATGACCCGCCGGATCACATTGTCGAATGATGATCCAATATACTGCCGGATTATGAGGGTCCACTCATCACGCTCCTTGATACGCTTGCCCCCTTCCTGCCGCGAGAAGGTGAGGATCATTTGCCGGGTATCGCCGGTCTTTGCCATCACAGAAAGGGTGATGATCTGGTCCCGGATCGCATTTTCCCCGCTCTCAACCGCCTTAATCGTTGCAAAAGGGATCTCTTTGGGCGGCAGGAGGTTTTTGGCCCTGTCCACCAGGATCACCCGTTTGTTGGTGAGGATACCCTCGAATGGGATCGATTTGACGTAAACGCCCGACGTCCTCATGAGCACTTTTTCATCATTACGAATTTCTGGATCACCCATGCTACCACACTATGCTTCTTATTCGGTAGAGGTTGTATCTTCCATGGGAAAAAGATATTTATCGATGGTTTTTCAGATTCCCTCGGGGTGGAATAAACGGTTATTGGCAAGATTACCCGTCGGAAAAAGGTGCGATTTCCGGCTAAAGACCAATGTTTCTGTGCAATGCTTCGTTTGTTCAGAGATCTCCTTTAGGAAATGACGGGTTCACGCATCGGATTTGCGTTTTCCCATGAGACACTTATCCCGTATTTGCCAAAAGCCGGGAAAACTGCGTGAGCGGTCGTGTTAATCCCTCATCAGAGAACCACTACCATTTTAACCCGGGTTTGCTATGATATACCGTATGCAATACCGCACTGCTGCGCTCGTGATGGTCATCTTTGCTCTTGCCTGCGCGGCCGGTTGTTCAAGCCCGGAAACCGCTGCCCCGTCCGTGCCCATAATAACCACCGAACCTACGATAATACCGACACCGGAGAGTACACTGGCAACCGTGCAG
>CAZMCL010000401.1:0-1825 GCA_964564375.1 uncultured Methanoregula sp.
CGCCGACTACGAGCCGTTTTAAGTAGAGTTCGGGGGCGATCCGAAGGAAGAGCTTCTGGTCTAGGAAGTTGTGGTAGGTGGTGAAGGGTCGGGCGTTTGCGCCGCCGTACACCGGCTGGAGGATGGGCGTCTCGAACTCTAAAAACCCGGTGTCGGTGAGATACCGGCGGAGGAGCGAGATGATCCGGCTCCGGTTGCGGAAGGTCTGCCGGTTCTCGTCATTCACGATCAGGTCCACGTACCGCTGGCGGTAGCGCTTCTCGATGTCCTTAAGGCCGTGGAACTTCTCGGGAAGTGAGCAGACTGCCTTGGTGAGGAGCGTAAACGAATCCATCCAGATGGTGATCTCGCCCAGTTTTGTCCGGAATACATGGCCGGTAACCCCGATGATGTCCCCCCGCTCGACATACTGGTTGAAGAGATCGAACTGCTCGTCGCCGAGATCGTTCTTGCGGATATACAATTGTATCTTGCCGGACTCGTCCCCGAGATCGGCAAAGATAGTCTTCCCGTGCTTCCTGACGATATAGATCCTGCCGGCGACTGTGACGCTCTCCGCACTCTTGTCGTGGGTGATCTCCGCGTACTTTGTCTTGATCTCAAGGACGGTATCCTTGCGGTCGAAGGTGGGGGGGAACATGGACAGGCCCTTCTCGCGGAGGGCATGGATCTTATCAATTCTGGTCTGGTCAAAGAGGGTATTATCAGTGGGATCGGTCATTGTTGTATACACCACGGGGGACGATATGATCGTAATTATGGGATGTATGGCGTAATAATACCATCAGCAATTACGCCGGAATATAAGGAAATGAAGCAGGGGATAATCTTACTTGTTCCCGCGTTTTTTGAGGATCTCCGATGCATATTTTAAAAGCCCGTACACCCCGTCAGTGGAGGGGTGGACCTCGATGAAGTCGGAAAAGTCGTGCACCGAAAAGTGGCGTTTCATCAAAAGCGCCATGTAGCCGGCAATGAGCCCTCCCCCAGGTGAGGCGGAGCAGATACCGCTGATCGAACCATCGGGTGCAACCATTATCTTTGCCAGACCGGTATCTGAGGCAGGGACGCCCCAGAAGGTGTCCGGCCCGGCAGGGCCGGGAATGACAAGCGGCTTTGCGGCCAGGTTGCCATCTGAGCAGAGGGCGACTTCGTCCCCGAGCGAGGGCGACTGGGGGATGCAGGAATAGTCCATCTTCCGGTGCATCCCGAGGATGTTGTCGGCAGCAACAATCCCCTGCTGGCGGGCAACAGGTGTTAAGTGGGGGGCCCCGGTCAGGTCCCCGCAGGCATACACGCACGGGACGCTCGTCCGCATGTATTCGTCTACGATCACCTCCCCGTTCGGGCGCTTCGCAATGCCTGAAAGGTTCTCCGAGTTCGGGACAAGGCCGGCGGCGATAAGCATGGCATCGCAGTCGAGTATATCGGCGGCTTTCGCAGTTTTCAGGCTGAGCCTGAGGCCCCCTCTCTCCCCGGCAACAGAGAGGATGCCGGCGCCCTGCCGGATGTCTGTGCCTGCAAGTTCCTTTATCGCCCGGTTCCTGAGATGCTCGTCAAGGTTTTTCAAAAACCCGCTGCGGGAGAGTATCGTTACCCTGCTCCCGAACCGGGAGAATATGTACGCGAATTCCGCCGCCATGATCCCCCCTCCTATGATGGCAAGGTGCTCTGGCAGGCGCTCCATAGAGCGGAGAGTATGCGGGGTATAGATCCCCGAAGTTGAAATCCCGGGGATAGCCGGGATATTAGGCCGGGAGCCGGTAGAGAGGATGACCGCATCGGCCTCCAGCCGTTCATTGCCGACCACGACCCGCTCCCCGTC
>CAZMCL010000402.1:0-1811 GCA_964564375.1 uncultured Methanoregula sp.
GAGGACCTCAAGAAGACGGTCGAGAACTATGCCGATGTTGAGAAGATCACCGGTGTCCCGACCGAGAAGGTCAAGGAGATCGCCCGCCAGTATGCAAACGCAAAGAACGCAGTTATCATCTACTGCCTTGGCATCACCGAGCTCACCACTGGTACCGACAACGTCCGTTCGATGGGCAACCTCTCGATGCTTACTGGCAATATCGGACGCCCCGGCGTGGGTGTCAACCCGCTCCGTGGCCAGAACAATGTGCAGGGCGCCTGCGATATGGGTGCATACCCGAACGTCTACTCCGGCTACCAGAAGTGCGAGGCTGCCGAGAACCGTGCCAAGATGGAGAAGGCATGGGGCATGAAGGATGGCTCCCTGCCCGACTGGTACGGCTCGACTTTGACCGAACAGATCAACGAGTGCGGGGACCCGGTTAAAGCGATGTACATTCTTGGCCTGAATCCGGCGGTCTCCTACCCCGATTCGAACCACGTCAAGCGTCAGCTCGAAAAACTTGATTTCTGCGTTGTCCAGGATATCTACTGGACCGAGAGCTGCCAGTATGCGGACGTTGTCCTGCCCGGTGCATGTTTCGCTGAGAAAGATGGCACGTTCACCAGCGGGGAGAGGCGTATCAACCGCGTCCGGAAGGCTGTCAATCCCCCGGGCGAAGCAAAGACCGATGTTGAAATCTTTGTGCTCCTTGCAAAGAAGATGGGGCTGAAGGGCTTTGATTTCAACACTGCAGAAGACGTCTGGAACGATGTGCGTGCCTGCACGCCCTCCATGGCCGGCATATCCTATGCCCGGATGGAGAAGCCCGAGTCCGTCCACTGGCCCTGCCCGGCCGAGGATCATGCGGGAACCCCGATTCTCCACTGTGAGAAGTTCGCAGCAGCGGATGGTAAGGGGACGTTTTACGGCCTCGAGTACCGCCCGCCGGCAGAAGTTGCTGACGCGGAGTACCCGTTCACGCTCATGACCGGACGCGTGATCTTCCATTATCACACCCGGACCCAGACGGACCGCTGTGCGGACCTGCACCGGGAAGTTCCCGAGTCCTATATCCAGCTCAACACGGAAGATGCGAAGGAACTGGGTATCCGGAATGGCGAGAAGATCAAGGTGACGAGCCGGCGTGCCGAGACCCTGACGAAAGCACGCGTAACCGACGATGTCGCGCCAAAGGTGCTCTACATGGCAATGCACTTCGACCAGGGTGCAAACAACCTCACCAACACCGCGCTCGACCCGCTCTCCAAGATGCCGGAACTCAAGCACTGTGCTGTCAAGGTTGAGAAGATCAAGGAGGCCTGACCATGACCAAGAAAGGCGATATGCTCTATGCCTGGACCAATGATGTGGAAATCCAGAAGAAAGCAGAACTTGGTGGTGCAGTAACAGCACTCTGGAAGCATGCCCTCGAGTCAAAAGCCGTTGATGCAGTTTTCGCAGTCACCAAAGGTGTAGATCTCTACGACGCGGTTCCGGTTCTTATTACCGACCCCAAGGAACTTTCCAGGACCGCTGGTTCGCTCCACTGCGGTACCCTGCTCCTGCCCAAACTTATCAAGAAGTACCTGGACGGTGCAAAGAACCAGAAGATCGGTGTAACCGTCAAGGGTTGCGATGCAATGGCGTTCTACGAACTTGCCAAGCGCAAGCAGATCAACCTGGACAACATCATCATGATCGGCGTCAACTGCGGGGGATCGGTCAGCCCGGTCGTTGCCCGCAAGATGATCGCCGCCAAGTACGACATAGATCCTGAGAAGGTGACAAAGGAAGAGATCGACAAGGGCCAGTTCATCATCGAGTAC
>CAZMCL010000403.1:0-1810 GCA_964564375.1 uncultured Methanoregula sp.
AGCGCCGCCGGCGCCTTCAACGACAACCTGCCCGAACCATGATTTAAGGCGGTTGTAGGATTCCAGTGCCTTCCCGAGCAGTACCGGGGTCTCCCGGTAATATTCCGTTATCGGGACGTCCTTGTACGGCCGGCCATTGAGCACCACCTGCGATACGCAGTCGCCCTTGGGCTTGAGAAGGACCGGGTTCATGTCGGTGTGGGGAGGGACTTTAGCAGCAATTGCCTGCATGGCCTGCGCCATCCCGATCTCGCCTCCATCTGGAGTTACGTACGAGTTCAGGCTCATGTTCTGGGACTTGAACGGAGCAACCGGAATACCCCGCCGTACCAGACACCGGCAGATGGCAGCAACGGTCACGCTTTTTCCCACGTGGGATGCAGTACCAACAACAAACACCGACATAGCTTGGTAATAGGTTCCAGCCCGGATCATAAAAACAGGTACTCTTTGGTTTATCCTTTTTTCTGTACAGGATTTTTTATTCTGCCAGAAATGGCCTGTTTTTCCCGATTATTCCATAAAAATCTCCCCGGGAATGCCAAGTAATAAATAAGGAGGGAGCATAAAAAGTAAATTGAAATGATTGGTGGGATTTGCCCGACGTGTGGGCTACCTAGAGAACTGTGTATCTGTGAGGAGGTAGCAAAGGAACAGCAGAGGATCAATGTCAAAGTCAACAAGCGCCGGTACGGGAAAGAAGTGACCGTAATCGAGGGCCTTGATCCAACGGATATAGATCTTGAAGATCTTCAAAAATTCCTGAAAGGAAAACTAGCCTGCGGGGGAACCGTCAAGGGTAGCTCCATCGAGTTGCAGGGAAACCACCGCGACCGCGTCAAGGAACTTCTGTCGCTCAAAGGCTACAGCACGGAAAACATCTCGTAACCTTTTTTAGTATTTTTTGCTTTTGCAGAAATGGTCGGTTTAGATCTTAACGCTCTTTTGGAGCGAGAGCCCCACCGCTGATGCAACCCCAATGAGGATGATGACGTATTCCCTGTCTCTTAGGACAAAAAATGCAGTGAAATCGGGATGGTTTTCAGGAAATGAGATAGTCGCACCGGCGCCTTACGGGCTGCGGCAGTAATCCCCGGGGGGGTATGGGAGCTAAATGCACCCATCATTGTAAATGAGGATTTCTCCAGAAGCAGTATTCCATTACAAATTCGAAAGGAGTGCCCGCCGTCATTGTTCTAAATTATATGGATCTGAAAATACCGGCAGGTCCACCTTTTAACGGTTCTGGAAAAAAACGATTTTCAGATGAAGAACCGGAACGTAGCCCATGCTATGATAAGCATTATTGCCGAATATTTCAGGCCTGCCACAAGCCGCCCTTCGCCCATCTGGCCTGCCACCAGTCCCGAGAAGAATCCCTGGAGCATTGCCGCGTGAGAGAAGAGCCGCTTGTAGACGAAGATATCGACGATCCCGCCAAAACCCTTGGCACCGGTTGCAGATGCCGAGGCACCGGCTGTCGCCATGGTAGTCAGGAAGGACGAGACAAGGATGGCGATGACGAAGAGGAAGACTGCAAACGCGACCAGCACGATGATGACGTAGATGATCATGTTGTTGCTCCGCTCCGTCTGGAGGTTTACGACTTCGAAAGTATCCTTCGCCGCAGCCCGCAGGACTTCGCTCACGTCACCACCGGCCTTTGAAGCCTTGGCGATCAGGTCAACACTCCGGTCGGCAAGCTTAGTACCAAGACCCTGGCCGAACCGGTAGAGCGCCTCGACAAAATTGACACCCCACGACATCTCGTTATCGAGCTTCCGTATGTGAGGTGTGAGCGTCCCGTATT
>CAZMCL010000404.1:0-1807 GCA_964564375.1 uncultured Methanoregula sp.
CAACCGGCGGAAGGTCCCCTTAAGGAAGGTCGCAGAGCGCCACATTCCGCCGGATCTCGCATGGTACGAGAAGAAAGCCATGCAATACGGGAGCGGGATCTGGGGGGTCATGCGGAAGCTGGCCCGTAAAAATGGTTATAAAACGTCCATGCAAGATTACATAGACCAGATAAAAAGGGTGGAACATGGTCACTGAGAACGACGTACAACATATCGCAGAACTCGCCGATGTCGGTATCGGCGATGAGGAACCGGGCACCTTTACGCACCAGTTCAACGCAATCCTCGAATACTTCGATATCCTCGACCGCGTCGAGGGCACCGGAGAGATCACGCGCGATCGTTACAATATCCTGCGCGAGGACGAGGTAGAGCCCTCGCTTTCGCAGGATGATGTGCTGCGCAATGCACCGGCAACAGAAGACGGGTTCATCAAGGCACCAAGGGTGATGTAGTGGCGGCCACGATCACCTTTGAACCGGACGACCGGTACAACGCCTTCCTGACCACCTGCAAAAGCGCCTCTCACGGCAGCGGGAAACTTGCCGGTGTGGCAGTCGCCATCAAGGACAATATCTCGACAAAAGATATCGAGACCACCTGTGCATCAAAGATCCTCAAGGGCTACATTCCCCCCTACGATGCCCATGTCATCGGGCTTCTGAAAGGAGAAGGTGCCGCGATTGTCGGCAAGACCAACATGGATGAGTTCGGCATGGGGACCACCACAGAGAATTCAGCCTTCGGCCCCACGCTCAACCCCTGCGATACCACCCGCGTCCCGGGCGGTTCCAGCGGGGGCAGTGCTGCAGCGGTTGCTGCAGGCATGGTGCAGATGGCCCTCGGTTCCGACACGGGTGGCTCCATCCGGTGCCCTGCTTCGTTCTGCGGGATCACAGGCTTAAAGCCCAGTTACGGGCGCGTCTCCCGTTACGGGCTCATCGCGTACTCCAACTCGCTCGAGCAGATCGGCCCCCTGGGAAAGACCGTGACCGATGTCTCCACCCTTATGAGCGTTATTGCGGGGTACGACCGCCATGACTCCACATCGCTGGACAAGCCGTACGCCCACACGCCGGACGCGGATATCAAAGGCCTCAAAGTCGGCATCCCGCAGGAGTATTTCGGCAAAGGTGTCGATTCGCAGGTCGCAGATATGGTAAGGAAAGCCATTGGCCGGCTCGAAGAACTCGGGGCAACAACCGTCCCGTGCAGCATCCCCTCCATGGAATACGCCCTTGCCGCGTACTATGTTACCTGCACCTGCGAGGCCAGCTCCAACCTTGCCCGGTTCGACGGGGTCAGGTATGGCCCGGCCCCCGATACGAAGAAGTCGTGGCACGATGCCTACACGGAAGTCCGCAGCGCCGCGTTCGGCACCGAGGTCCGGCGCCGGATCATGCTCGGCACCTTTGCGCTCTCCAGCGGGTATTATGGCAAGTACTATGCCAAGGCACAGGTTGCACGGGAGAACATCCGCGCTGACATCAACCGCATCTTAGCCGATGTCGATGTGATTGCCGGCCCGACCATGCCCACCATTGCATTCAGTCTCAAAGAGAAGAGCGACCCGCTCTCCATGTACTTAGCCGACATCCTCACGGTCCCGGCCAACCTTGCGGGCATTCCTGCCATCTCGGTACCCTGCGGGAAAGCGCAAGGAATGCCGGTCGGCCTCCAGATCATGGGCAGGCATTTCGAAGACGAGCGCGTGATCGACGTTGCGTATGTATACGAACAGGCGGTGAGCTGATATGGCAGAAGAGAGCCAGGTCATTGTCGGCCTCGAAGGCCACTGCCAGCTTGA
>CAZMCL010000405.1:0-1804 GCA_964564375.1 uncultured Methanoregula sp.
TACCTTGAAGTGGAACGCGTGGAGTCACGCTATGTCCGCGCCATGGATCTCACCGATGGATCACCCAGGTCTGTTCGTGATGATGATGTTGAGCGGATCGTGGGGAATGCACGAAGCCCGGAATCTGCGCTCGTAGCCTATGCAGACGCAACGACCCTTGGCGTCATGGACCCCCATACCCAACAGACTATAGAGTTCAGGGTACTGCCATGGATGGAAGTCCGGGCAGGGGACCATGTCAGCATCCTCTATGACGGGGACCAGATGATCATTGTCAGGTAGACAATGCGTGTGCGGGGCATTCCCAAGGAAAAAGTCGGCGAAATTGCGGACGCGGACTGGGTGGACCGGACCCGGCGGCCATATGTCGAGGGCGATACCGCATGGGTACCGGTCCTGCCCGACAAACCCTTTGACCGGGAAATTTTTGCAAAGCCGGCATATGCCGGGCGTGGGTTTTACTTAATCGGGGATATAACGGTGGTCCACGGCACGCGCCCCACAATAGACGACATCCGCCGTATCGTCGAATTCAAAAAAATTCGGGGCGTGCTCTGGCGCGAGGCGCTTGACGATATCACGCGGACGCCCCGGGCAGAAGTTGTCTGGGGGGAATGCGGCGAGACCCGTCACCGTGAAAGCGGGTATGTGTACATCCTTGACCCGTCAAAGGTCATGTTCTCGCAGGGCAACCGGACCGAGAAAAGCCGTATCGCACAGCAGATCCGGGCGGGGAGCGGGATGGAGCGAGTGGCGGACATGTTCGCCGGTGTCGGGTATTTCACCATTCCCATGGCCGGAGCCGGGGCAACCGTCCATGCCATGGAGATCAACCCGGTCGCCTGCGGTTACCTGCAGCGCAATGCCATGGAGAACAGGCTTGCTGATCGCATCACGGTTTCGCAAGGCGATTGCCGGGACCTGCTGAACGGGACCTATAACCGAATCGTCATGGGGCACTTCGATGCAATCGGCATGCTTCCGGATGCACTCAGACACATCCTGTCGGGCAGTATAATCCACCTCCACAGCATCGGCCCACAGGAGGAACGGGTTCATGCCACGGTGAAAGGCGCAGGTTTTTCTTGTGGCATTCGTGTACATAAGGTGAAGAAGTACCGCCCGCATGCCTGGCATGTGGTGCACGATATAACGATAGTATGACAGTTAAAACACTCACCGGAAAGCAGATCGTGATTGGGGTCACGGGGAGCATAGCAGCAGTTGAGCTCATCAGGCTCATACATGAGCTCCGGCGACGGGGCGCAGAAGTCCGGGTTGTCATGAGCGCTGCGGCAGCCGGGATCGTAACTCCCGATGCCCTTGCATATGCAAGCGGGTACGAAGTTATCACCCGCATCTCCGGGCTCGTAGAGCACGTGACGTTCTGCGGCGACGAGGGAACTGCCGACCTCCTGCTCATCGCCCCGTGCACGGCAAATACGCTGAGCAAGATCGCGTGCGGTATTGACGACACGCCGGTCACGACCTTTGCCACCACAGCTCTTGGGAGCGGGATACCAGTTATCCTTGTCCCGGCAATGCACCACAGTATGTACCGGCACCCGGCGCTCCTTGAGAATATCCGGCGCCTGAAGGACTGGGGCGTTGAGGTCATGGAGCCCCGGGTAGAAGAGGGGAAGGCGAAGATGCCCACGCAGGCAGAGATCGTCCTCTGGTGCGAACGGGCAGTCTTCGACCACCCGCTGGCAGGAAAACGGGTACTCATCACGAGCGGGGCCTGCCGTGAAGCAGTAGACGATGTCCGGGTCCTCACCACCCGGTCGAGCGGGCAGATGGGCCG
>CAZMCL010000406.1:0-1798 GCA_964564375.1 uncultured Methanoregula sp.
GTGTACGGGGTGATCGGGGGTATCGGCGTGGGTATTGCGTACGGCGTCCCGGTCGCTGTTGCAGCACGGTGGTTCCCTGACCGCAGGGGCCTTGCCGTCGGACTTACGGTTCTCGGCTTCGGGTTCTCGGCGTTCTTCACCGCAAATATCGCCGGCTGGCTGATCGGGGCATACGGAGTCATGAACACATTCCGGATCTTCGGTGTGGCGTTCGTTCTCCTGACAATCATCTTAGCCCTGCCGCTTAAGTTCCCGGGCGCAGGCTGGACGCCCCGCGGCTGGACCGCCCCGGCTCCGGGCGCCGGCCAGGCAGTCAGCTGCGAGTTCCGGCGCGACCAGATGCTCAGGTCGCCCTCGTTCATCGGGCTCTGGCTCTGCTACTTCATCGGGTGCCTTGCCGGCCTGATGGCCATCTCCATTGCAAAGCCAGTGGGGACCGATATCGGGCTCGAAGCGGGACTTGCAGTCATGCTTGTCGGGGTTTTTGCCGTCTTCAACGGTTTCGGACGGCCGGTCTTTGGCGCAATAACGGACAAGTTCAACCCAAGGAACGCAGCGATGCTCTCGTTCGTGTTGATAGCGGTCGCATCGCTGCTACTCTGGCAGTTCCCCGGCGAACTGATGTACATCATCGCGTTTGTCATACTCTGGGGCAGCCTCGGGGGATGGCTTGCCATCGCCCCGGCAAGCACCGGGTGCTACTTCGGCACATCAGATTACCCGCGGTGTTATGGGGTAGTCTTCCTCGCCTACGGCGCCGGCGCCATTGCCGGGCCGCAGCTGGCCGGGTTCATCAAGACCTCAACAGGATCGTATCTCGGGGTCTTCCCGTACGTGCTGGCGCTTGCAGTCATCGGGCTTGTTATCGCGTTTGCCCTGCTCAAACCCCCAAGAGCTCCGGAACTATCCTGATCTCTTTTTCCTTTTTTCAAGTGCCAACGCTGCCACTCAGTGATGAATCTTCTTTCGCTGGGCAATCCGGTATCCGGAAATAACCTGAATGGAATCGCCGAATGTACGGTCCAGTTCAGGATCGCCGGAATCGACATACAGCACCGGTAGCTCCGCGAGTTTATGAGGTGTGGCGACAACAATGATCTTCTTTATCCCAACATTCCTCACAACACGGGCGCTGATCTGCTGGTTGCCTCTTCCCAGAAGGAAACCCTGCGCCCCGATTGGGCTGATGATAATTCTTGTATCCGTCTCATCTGCGATCAGGTCAAGAAGCCCCTTCTCGTCAAGGTCGGTTGCAACGAGTTTCCCATTCTTCACTGCATCAACCCCGAGCAGGGTCTTGGGCACTGCGAGACGGTGTGCAATTGCTTCGGTCGTTGTCCCGGCCCCGATTATGTAGAGGGTGTCCGGCAGCATCACTTCTGCCATAAAGCGGGCGATCTCCACCTTGGCCCTTTCCTCGTTTGGCTCCTCATACACCTGCTTGGAGACCTGCACTTTCCCGGTTGCGGATGGTGTCCGGGCAATACCATAGAGGCATGTCTTCAGGACATTGTGACGGTACGCTTCCTCGTCAACGTCCATAACCTCCGAGTCACGGAGCAGGCACGGATCGAATTCATGCACCAGCTCTGCTGCAGCCGGCGGGTCGATGGCAAAGACTGCCGAGTACATCTTCACACCGGCCGGGATCCCGATGATGGGTACATCCCGCCCTACAGCCCGGAAGATATCCCGCGCTGTGCCGTCCCCGCCGCAGAACAGTATCAGGTCGGCCCCGGTATTTCTGAACTGCCTGGCTGCTTCCTCGGTATCCGTGTCGCTGCTTTCAGCCTGGGCA
>CAZMCL010000407.1:0-1793 GCA_964564375.1 uncultured Methanoregula sp.
GATGAACACGTCCTCAAGGGATGGCGGACGGATCGAGATGGAGGTCATGGGGATGGCATACTTTTCAAAGACTGCAACGATACCCGGCAAAACCCTGCTCCCGTTCTGGGCGGTGATTATCAGCTTCTGGTCCTTGTACTCGGCCGTATGTATGAGACCGCTTGCGCGGAGTTCGCTGACAGCATCTTCGCTGATTGCAGCAACCCCAATCTCAATGAGGTCCCCGGTAGGGATAAGCCGCCGCAGGTTGTCGGTCGTGTCCAGCGAGATGAGCCTGCCCTTGTCAACAAAAGCGATCCGGTTGCAGAGTCTCTCCGCCTCATCCATGTAATGCGTAGTCAGGATGATAGTGGTCTGCTCCTCGTTGAGGCTGGCAATCTGCTGCCAGACCTCGCGCCGGGCTTCCGGGTCGAGCCCGATCGTGGGTTCGTCAAGGAATAGGATGAGCGGGTGGTGAATGAAGGCACGGACGATCTCGAGTTTCCGTCTCATTCCTCCGGAGAATGTGCCCACCCGCATATGGGCGCGGTCGGTGAGCTCTGTCATTTTGAGAAGTTCCCAGATCCGCGCATCGAGCCTCTCATCCGAAACATTCACGAGTTTTCCATAAAACTCGAGGTTGTCATAGGCCGTGAGTTCGAGATCGAGCGTGCTGTTCTGGGGGCAGACCCCGATGACGCCCCGGACCTGTTCCGGGAACCGGGTGATCTCGAAATTATTCACAAACGCGGTGCCGGCTGTGGGCCGGAGAAGGGTGGTGAGGATCCGGATCAGGGTACTCTTGCCCGCCCCATTGGGGCCGAGGAGCCCGAATATCTCGCCCCGCATCACGTCAAACGAGATATCATCGACAGCGGTCACTGTTTTTGTCTTGCTCTCAAAGGTCTTGGTGACATGGTCGATGACGATGATCCGGTCTGCCGGCAGCGATGCCCCGCCAGCCGGATCCGGTGTTTCTAAAATCACGTCCCGTGCTCCCGTCATCCTGCACTCTCCAGTTTTGCAAAGATTCGCTGTACTACCTCTAATGATGCATACAGTTGTTGCAGGTCATCGTCATCGAGAACAGCGAGGAGTCCGGCCACATCGCTCTTGTAGATCTCAAAAGCCTGTCGGAGGTGCTTTTTTCCCTGCGGCGTGATGGTGAGGTTGATGACCCGCCGGTCATCCGGGTCGTTGTGGCGCTCGGCCCACCCGTTCTCGATCAGGGTATCGGCAAGCGTGGTCATCGAGGGTTTTGAGATATACAGCTGCCTGCCGATCTCCGACATGGAGTGCGATCCTGATCGCATCAACTGGCCGAGCGCCCGGTATTGTGCAATGCGGACACCAGTGATCCCGGGACCGGTCTTTATGAAATGCCGGTGATACAATGGCATCAGCGAGAGGAGACTGTCGGCAACCCGGTCCCTGGTATCATCAGCCATAGTAGTTCCCTTATTCTCTGATTAGTTCAGGGAATTAATATTTCTTTTCATGAACTATTCGGAATCCGAACCAGTTCTCCTGCCGCCCGCCCCGTGAAGTTCCCCGGATCGGTACCTGGCGCGCCTGTAAGGTTTATCATCTCCATCGTTCTTCATTATTGCAGGCAATACACGCGGTCCGCAGGGAGGAACGATCATGATATCGCTCAGGTTTTACCGGATATACGACATAGGGCGGGAGATCGATATCGACTGGCTTGAGCAGGCGCTCGCACAGAACTACTTTACTGCAAGAACCAGTTTTGTCCGGGTCAAACCAAAGTCCATCATGATCGAAGACCCGCCGCTCATGATCCAGATGCACCC
>CAZMCL010000408.1:0-1789 GCA_964564375.1 uncultured Methanoregula sp.
GATCTGGACACTTACGGATTCCTGTATGCTCCTTTGGGTACGGTGATCTCAAACCGTGTTCCCTGCCCGGTGATGCCGGTTTCCCGGATGCTCATGCCGGTGATGGAGAGAACCTCGCGGACGAGAAAGAGCCCGAGACCGGTCCCCTTGCCGTAACCCCTATCGAAGATCATATGCTTCTCTTCCAGGGGGATCCCGACACCATTATCCTCGATTATTAAGACAAAGGGGTGGTCCGGCTGCTCCTCGTACCGGAGCGTTACTTCGGTAGCCCTGCCCCCATGTTCGAGCACGTTCTGCAAGATGTTGAAGAGGGCTTTTTCAAATAGCGGGTCAGCAAAGACCTCGAGATTTTCGAGATGGAGGTTCTGCTTCATCTGCAAAAAATCGAGGTGCGAAATGGCGTAGAGAAAGACCTGCCGCACGTTCTGCCAGCGTGGCGGATGGATCCCCATCTCCTGGTAATTCTTGGCAAAGTCCAGCGTGTCGACCATCTTTTTTAAGAATATCTCCTGCTTGTCGAGGTAGGACCGGGCTTTGGGGTCGGAGATTGCAGCCTTAGCCAGCTCCTGGTAGGCCGCAAGAGAGAAGGCCGCGGTCTGGATGTCCTGGAAGGTCACGGCATTTAAGAGGGTTAATTTGTTCCGTGCCTGCTGGAGGGCGACATTGATCCGCTTCCGGTCCGAGATGTCGCGGCAGAGCGTAAGGATGACATCACCGCCCCCAGCATGGAACACCGTTGCATTCATCTCGACCGGCTGGAGAGTGCCATCCGGCTTGATATAATCGATCTCAAGACCACGGATATGCCCGGTCTTTACTCCCTTTTCCATCTCGCGGGCATTGCGCTCAAGATCATGGGGGGCCATCCATTCGGTGATCGGCCGGTCAACCAGTTCTTCAAGCGATGACCTGCCGGTAAGCCGCAGATAGACTTCGTTGGCATCAATCACCCGACCTTCTTTGTCCAGCACAAGATACCCGGTATCCGTGATATCCACAAGGCTTCGGTACCGTTCCTCGCTTGCCCGGAGTGCCTGCTCCTTTGCACCCGTCTCGTCAATCTGCTGGCGCAGCTCCTCGTCTGTTGCAGTCATCTCTTCATAGGCAGCATGCAGTTCCTCGTTCTTCTTCTCCAGTTCCAGGATACGCTGCTGAAGCTCGGGATAGTAACTCTTCCGGATAGAGGTCTCGCCAAGACCGATGATCTTGTTCCGCTGGGTTTCCCAGTCCGGGGGTTTGTCAGAATGCCTGTTCATAGATGTGCTCAATATCCGCAATCGAGGGTTTTTTCGGGTTCGTTGCAAGGCAGGGATCCCGAATTGCCTTTTTTGCAAGTTCATGCAGATCCGCTTTCGAGACACCCAGATCCGAGAGGCGGGCAGTCACACCCAGCGCCTCACGGAGAGTGCGGATTGCCGCAATTACTCCCTGTTTTCCATCTGCCGGGGGAACATCCAGCACTGCGCCGATGGCAGCGTACCGCTCCGGGCAGGCATCGTAATTGAAATCGATTACGTGCTCCAGCAGCAGGGCATTGCATTCACCATGCGGGAGATCCGAGTACCCGCCAAGGCTGTGGGCCATCGCGTGGACTGCCCCGAGGCTCGCATTCGAGAACGCAAGGCCGGCAAGGAGACTCCCGAGCATTGTCTGGTACCGTTCATCTACCGACGCGGGGTTACGGTACGCTGCGAGCAGGTGCCCGTTCATCAGCCGGATGGATTCCAGCGCATGGATATCGGTCACGGGGGAACTCGCGTTCGAGACATAGGCTTCCACGCTGTGG
>CAZMCL010000409.1:0-1787 GCA_964564375.1 uncultured Methanoregula sp.
GACCGTCCCGGTGTACTCGATCAGCATGGCTTCCAGCAGTTCCAGACTTTCTCCGTCCAGGTCGTTAGTGGGTTCGTCCAGGACCAGTACATTGGACGGCCGGGTGAAGAGCCTGGCCAGAAGGAGCCGGTTGCGCTCCCCGCCGGAAAGGGAGGTGATGGGGGCCCGGGCCTGGGCGGGTGAAAACAGGAAGTCCTGCAGATAGCCGATGACATGCCGCTGCCTCCCGTTCACCGTGACCATATCGCCCTCATCGGTAACGTTTTCCTGAAGAGTCTTGCTTTCATCGAGTTGAGCCCTGAGCTGATCGAAATAGGCAACCTGCAGGCGGGTCCCGTGTCGCACGGACCCCCTGTCCGGTTCGATCCCTCCCAGCAGAATCCGAAGCAGCGTGGTCTTGCCGCAGCCGTTCGGTCCGATGATGCCGATTTTATCACCCCGCATGACGGTTGTTGAAAAATCCGTCATCAGGGGGAGGTTGTCATAGGAAACGGAAAGATTCTTTGCTTCAATGACCAGCCGCCCCGACCGCTCGGCCTCCTGCACCATGAGGCGCAGCTTACCGCTCCGGGTACGGCGCTGCTCCACTTCGGCCCGCATCTTCATCAGGGCTCGCACCCGTCCCTCATTGCGGGTTCGCCGTGCCTTGATACCCTGCCTGATCCAGATCTCTTCGCGCTCCAGATGTTTGTCAAACTCTGCGTTGCGCGAGGTTTCGTTCTCGAGCAGTTCCTGCTTGCGAGTGAGGTAATCGTCATAATTACCGGTAAACGAGGTCAGCATGCCCCGGTCGAGTTCAACGATGCGGGTGGATACCCGATTAAGGAAGGCCCGGTCGTGGGTGACAAAAATAATGGTTTTTCCCGAGCGGAGCAGGAACTGCTCCATCCAGACAATGGCGTCGATATCCAGATGATTGGTCGGTTCATCAAGCATGAGGATGTCCGGCTCGTTCACCAGCGCCCGCGCCAGGAGCACTCGCCGTTTCAGTCCGGCGGAAAGGGTGCTGCATGCCGCCGTCTCATCGAGGCCCATGCGTGAGATGGCCGTCTGAACCTGCTGGTGCGGCTGTCCCGACGAGACGATATCGTAGACGGTGCCGTCCAGATCGAGGGGCACTTCCTGGGGCAGCAGGGCTGTTTTCAGTCCCTGGGCTTTCGTGATCATTCCGCTGTCGGGAGACAGCTCTCCATGGATCAATCGGAGCAGCGTGGTTTTACCGGTACCGTTGCGACCGATCAGGCAGATCCGTTCACCCCGCTCGATCTGCCAATCCGCATCCTCGAGCAGTGCCGGGACGCCGAAGCTCATGGTCACATCCTTGAGGGTCACCAGCGCCATACGATCCTCCTTCCGGACCCGGCTTTCATTGCATGGAGCTTGAGCATCATGTTGTTCCTCTCTGGTGTCATCGGGTGATTTCTGTTGTCGCAGGGTGGCATTCAGTCTGCCTCATCACATGAACCGCGGGGATCTTTGGTACGGCCCTTGACATAGGCGAGATCCTCCCGGAGATTCACACCGTCCGATGGCTGTCGTTCCCTCATTCTGTTTCTATAATGATACCGCACTGCTCGCACCGGTAACGGACTTTTCCCTTGTCTTCCGCTTCAATCTCATCAAACTCATAATGTTTCCTGCCATGTACCTCAAAACACTCGGGGCAATACCGTTCGTGCAGTTCGTCGGGGTTGATGGTCAGATGGCAGTGCCGGCACCGCAGCATATTTTTCTTTTCCGGCAACAGGACAAGGGTGAGGTGCCTGCATGACGTCATATGAGATACC
>CAZMCL010000410.1:0-1783 GCA_964564375.1 uncultured Methanoregula sp.
GGGGAAAGAACTGAACGGTACGTCAGGACAAAGTGGCTCCATACATTTCGGATGTAAGAATTTTCCAGAAGCCGGGCGAGGAACAACTTTACGAACAATTGAAGAAGTACGACCGTCTCCGGGCGATCGTCCACTTTATCAAACACCCGCTGGAGAGTTTTGTCAGCAACGTGAACCATACCCTGTATATCACTGTTCCTGTGTCGCTCCTCTATATCCTCATGGTCCTCGCCAGGGTCCCCCAGTACCAGGACATTGAGACCTTTATCGGTGTTGTGGACGACCATATTGTCATCGGCCTCCTCATCGTGATGATCCCGTACGCCATCTTTTACGAGATCTGGTCCCGAAAGGTGCTGGGAATCCAGGCCCTTATCCCCGATTTCCTGGAACGGATGGCCGGCATCAACCAGGTCGGGCTTACCATTGCACAGGCCATTGCCATCATGGTAAACACGAACCTCGGCCTGCTCAGTTACGAGATCCGGCGCATCAAGCGCGATATGGACTGGGGAGCCAACTTCACCGAAGCGCTGATGCGGTTTGAGGAGCGGGTCCGCACGCCTACGATTGCCCGTACCGTGACCCTGATCACCAAGGCAAGCGAGATGAGCGGGCAGATCAACGAGGTGCTCTCGATTGCTTCAAGCGATGCCAAGATGAGCGAGGTCCTGAAGCGGGAGCGCCTCGCCGAGATGTTCATCTATACGGCCATCGTGTATCTCTCGTTCTTTGTCTTCCTCTTTGTCGTCGCCGTGCTGACCACGCAGTTCCTGCCGGTACTGGCAGACGTTTCGATGTCCGGCATCCCCCAGACCGGTGCACTATCCGGTCTTGGATCGATCCCCATCGTGACCTTTGGCAGACTGCTCTACCACGCATGCCTCGTCCAGGCCCTTTTCTCAGGCCTTATCGCCGGCCAGATGGGGGAATCTGCAGTCGCAGCCGGGGTCAAGCACTCCTGCGTCCTGCTGATTATCGCCCTTGTGGCATTCAACTTTGTACTCATCTGATAGCCGTACCGGCTCCCGCACGCGGGCGGATGGTCAGATAGCCTTAAATCTTTTCGATGAAGATCTCGTTATGAGGTGAGTGAACAATGTGTTCTGCAGGGGGCAGCCCATCAGGCGATCTAGATTTCGATGACCGGGTAAAAGCAAAAAAGTACCGGTGCAAAGAGTGCGGTGAAAAATTCGAGAGCCTGAGTAAAAAACCCATCTGTTCCAGTTGCCAGTCCGATGACGTGACTGAACTATGAATATTGAGATTTCCGATGAGTTCCTGCTGGTAAAAGGCAGGCATTCTTTTTTCCTTGTGGCAAAGGCCAGTACACGGTTCGGTCTCTGTATCGAGACTTCGGAAAAGGAATTCAGCCAGACCGTTGAACCTGATGATCTCATTGTAGCCTCCGCACCGGAAGGCGGGGCAGTGGACCCGGCCGTTATGCTCATTGAATTTGTCCGGAAGTACCATCTGCCCCTGATGGTCCTCCCCAAGAGCCACCCCGGCTCAAAGCGGTTCAGCTATGTCGTTTCGGTGGCCCCCGCTATCACGACCAGTTGCAGAATCCGTCGGGGGACGCATCCCGATCAGCACCTGATATGTGCAAGCGACGAACTGTCAGGGTTAATATTTCGGGGAGTGCCGGGCGGGGTTGAGATCGATAACCTTCCTGAATGGGCAATCCTGCAACGACTGCGGTACCGGTTCATGCTGGACTCCACGGTCAACCAGCACTGACAACCCGGTCCCTTCCTGTAACCGGTTCCCGCAGCCATGAAAT
>CAZMCL010000411.1:0-1756 GCA_964564375.1 uncultured Methanoregula sp.
CGACAGCGCGCTCTCCGAATCCGTCTCCATTACCCTCATGGTCTGCCTCCTCGTCATCCTGGCAATCGTATCGTGGGGTTTCTTCTTCGGGTACGAGAGCCTGCTGAAAACAAACATCAACATCGCGGAATCGGCAGAGGATGTCGACACGCACCTCAACGCCCATGCCATCCGGCTCTTTCACCAGAACGGCGATGTCGCAACCTTAAACGCGAGCGGCCTTGCCGGTTATCCCGAGACAAAATTTAACCTCATCTCGCCATCCGGACTTTTAGTATCCGCAACCCCGTCGCCCCTCATCAGCGACAATAGCTGGCGGCCCGGCGATTCTGTCTTTTTTTATCGCGACGCCACCGGCTACCATGTGACCGACAGTCTCACGGAACGGATCGCGCAAATCCCCACGTACGGCCCCCTCATCGACCTGGAAGGCGGGATCTGGACTGTCAGGACTATCGACAATACGGTCCCGGTCACGATCAATTCCGTCCAGGTATTTATCGGGGGATCCGGCAGCGCATCCGCCTCACCTTACACCCCCGGCCTTATCGCAACGTATTACAGTGACGAGGCGTGGACAACACCGTTTGTCAGCAACATTGCCAGCCGGGTGTATTTTGCCGACAGCGCGAGCGGCAGGGCATCGGATGTGAGCAACTGGCCGAGCCCGTACCTGGGAAAAACGGAAAGCTTCTCGGTACAATACGATGGGCTTATCAGGATCGACACCGAGGACGATTACACCTTCACACTCTCGTCCGATGACGGCTCCTTCATGGACCTTGGCGGGACCTCAAACTTCATCAGCAACGGGGGTCTCCATGGATACACTTCAGTAAGTGGAACACGGCACATGACCCCCGGGTATTACCCGATCACGGTGTGGATGTTCGAGCACACCGGCGCTGCGGTAATTTACCTGCACTACCAGACCCCGTCCATGGCCTCCCCCCAGCTCGTGACCAACCTCTGGCATGTTCCGAGCACCGCGCCTACCGCGGATTTCACGGCAGTGCCGCGTGCCGGCCCGGGTCCGCTTTCCGTCCAGTTCACCGATGCCTCCATTGATGCAACCGCTTGGGCATGGGATTTCGGCGACGGCACTCCCATTATCACGGTGAAGAACCCGGCACATACCTACACGGTATCCGGTATGTACCCGGTCACCCTTACGACTTCCAACTCCTTTGGCGTCGCCACTGAAACCAAAGCGGATTATATCACGGTCGGCTCGTTTACGCCCGGTTTCATTGCGTCCTATTACCGCGGGCAGAGCTGGACCGATTTAGCCGGGAGCCGGATCGATTCAGGTATCCACTTCTCCGATGGGGGTGGTTCGACATGGCCGATAAGCATGGTCGGGAGAAAGGAAGATTTCAGTGTCACGTGGGACGGGTACCTGCTCGTCCCTGCTGAAGCCGACTACACCTTCACGCTGACATCGCATGACGGTTCGTGGCTCTGGGTGGATGAAGTGCAGGTTATTGACAATAGCGGTGACCACAGTTCAACTGCCGTCACCAAAAGTGCCCATCTTACCTCAGGTTACCACCATATCGTGGTGAAGATGTACGAAAATACCGGTGCCGCTGTTGCCGATCTCAGTTATTCACCGGCTGGCAGCATCTGGCACATCCCGGGCACCCCCCCGACAGCCAGCTTCACCGGGGTTCCCCGGGCTGGCATGGCGTCGCTTGCCGTCCAGTTCACGGACACTTCGCAGGATGCAACCGAATGGTCGTGGGACTTTGGCGAT
>CAZMCL010000412.1:0-1750 GCA_964564375.1 uncultured Methanoregula sp.
GCCTGCATCCGGTCGATGACCAGCTTAAGGCCGGCAGGAACGGTGTTGGTGTAAACGGGCGAGCAGACGATGATGAGCGATGCGCCCCGCACTGTGGCGATGATATCGTTCATATCGTCTTCAAAAACACAGGAACCGGAATTATAACACTGGTAGCATCCGATGCAGGGATGGATGTCGAGGTCGTGCGGATAGATCACGGCCGCTGTCTTCCCGGCCTCATGGGCTGCCTCGACCGCCCATGAGGCAAGGATGGCGCTGTTACCGTCCGGCCGGGGGCTGCCCTGCAGGATGACGAGATCAGCCGGGGGGCGGGGCGGGCGTACCGGAGGTTTTTCCGCGTACTCCCGGAAGAGTTCGTCCGGATCGCGTTGCAGGTCCTGCTCCCATACTTCCGCGGCCTGCCGGGCCGCGGACTCAGCGGAGCCGGGCAGGAGCGGGGAGTACTCGTAGGTGTTGGTGATGAAGCGTGCAGGGTGGCGGCCCGGGGCGGATGCTTCGAGCACGTAGCGGAGCATGCCGGGGTAGAGCGCGGAAAAGTCCTCGCGGTGAAGCGTGAGCTGGTAGGTCGCGTCCTTTGTTATGACCGTGGCGCTGTGCAGCAGTTCCCGCGGAGGTTCCATGGGAGAGAGTTTCCTCTGGAGGGGTAATATAGGTGAGGGTTGGACCGGGGATAATTGTGACAACACGGGCGCCTGCGGGTGAAAAAATTGATTATTCTCCCGATGTCTCGTATACGCGGGTCATGTACCGGGCCTCGAAGATGCCGACAAGCGGGATAATGATGAGGAAAAGGATGGCCAGAATGGCGATAATCCCAAGCAGCATGAAAAGATTGTTGTTGAAGAGTATAAGGGCGAAGATGAGGACGAACATGAGCACAAAAAGGACAATGGTGAGGGGGATGCCGATGATAATGCCGATAAAAACGACTGCAACGATGTAGTTGATCCAGCCAATCTTCCCAATCGTTGCAATAATCGCACTGAAGTTGAATGCCTCAAAGAAGTCCCCGGTCCGGGCAAAGCGGATGCAGGCAACCGGCAGGAAGGCAGCAACAACAAACTGCATGAAGTATACAAGGAGCGTGAACAGTTATTCAAAAAACACGGAGACCATCCCCGGTTCATCGATATTTCCACCGGGGGAGGCAATGACCAGTACAAAAAAGATGAGGCCCATAATGAGCACGAGGGGAATGATGTACACAAACCCGATGACAAACACTTTCAGGCCGTCGAGAAAGAGCGTGCCCCAGTCATCAACCTCGGGAGCAGGGGTAATGCCGCGGTACACCCGGAGGATATACCCGTTGAAGGGCAGGCCGAGACAGAGGACTGCAAGGATGAGCTGCATCCAGCGGGCCGTGTTATGGAAAACTCCGTCCAGGGTATAATTCCAGGCATCCGTGAGCAGTTCTTCAAAATCCATCGGGTCACCGTAATTCCTGTAGCCGGGTAAAAGCAGGGAACTGCCCTAATTTTTTATAATTATACGTTGGTGGAGATCGATACATAAGGGTATCCCGGGCAGGACGGGCCTTACGGCACTGTCCGCCACGCAACGGCCGGCACCGTGATCTCGAACCGGGCGCCCCAGCCCGGCATCCCGGTCTCCTTCAAGGAGATTCCGGTGATGTCCAGGATCTCCCGCGAAAGGGCAAGCCCGAGGCCTGTGTTCCTGCCGAACCCCCGGTCGAAGATCCGCTCCTTTTCGCCCGCGGGCACACCATCACCATCATCCTCGCAGA
>CAZMCL010000413.1:0-1747 GCA_964564375.1 uncultured Methanoregula sp.
ACTGCCAAAAATAAAAAGCCCGGTCCGGGGTTTTACTTCCCGGCCGCCACTGTCTTTGACCCGCGGAGGATGCCGATGGTCCCCGTCCGGACAAACTCCTTGATCCCGTACTGGCGCAGGAGTTTTTCCAGCGCATCGATCTTGTAGTTGTCCCCGATAACCTGGAGGATAACGGTCTTTGCCCCGACATCGACAATCGATGCCCGGAAGATGGAGGCGATCTGCATGATCTCCGCCCGTGACGTGCCCTGCTCGGCCGTCACCTTGATGAGTGCCAGCTCCCGCTCGACGCGCTCATTCCCGGTCAGGTCCGAGACCTTGATGATATCGATGAGCTTGTTGAGCTGCTTCATGATCTGCTCGACCTTCTCATCATCGGCGATAGCTACGATCGTGATCCGGCTCATGCCGGGCTCTTCGCAGGGGCCGACTGCCAGGCTCTCGATGTTGAACCCGCGGCGGGAGAAGAGGCCCGTGACCCTTGATAATACCCCGGCCTTGTTCTCAACAAGGATGGAGAGCGTGTGCGGTTTCATCGCGGGTGCCCCCCTATCATCTCGTTGATTGCAGCACCGGCTGGCACCATCGGGAAGACATTCTCCTCCCGCTCGACCCGGAAGTCCAAAACGAACGGGCCGTCGCAGTCAAGCGATGCCTGCAGGGCAGACTTCACCTCGTCCGGGGATTCGACCTTTATTCCTTCAATGCCGTAAGCATTGGCGATCTTCACGAACTCGACCGGCGGCAGTTCCGTATACGAGTACCGGCGGTCATAGAAGAGCTCCTGCCACTGCCGGACCATACCAAGGAAACGGTTGTTCAGGATGGCGATCTTGACCGGGATATTCTCAGCTGCAATTGTCCCGAACTCCTGGATGTTCATCTGGATGCTCCCGTCGCCTGCAACATCGAAGACCGGCAGGTCCGGGCGGGCATAATGAGCACCCATTGCTGCCGGGAGACCATAGCCCATCGTGCCAAGACCGCCGCTCGTGATCCACGTGCGGGGGTGCCTGAAGCTGAAGTGCTGGGCCGCCCACATCTGGTTCTGGCCAACTTCGGAGACGATGATGGCATCGCCATGCAAAAGTTCGCTCATCTGCCGGATAATGTACTGCGGGTGGAGCCCGCCGTCGTCCGGGCATTTGAGCGGGTGGTGCTCTTTCCAGTGCTTGATCTTCTTGATCCAGGTATCATGGCCGCTGTCCTTCGTTAAGCAGGTCAGCATATCGGAGAGGACTGCTTTGACGTCCCCGACAATCGGGACATCGACCCGCTTGTTCTTGCCAATCTCGGCCGGGTCCACGTCAATGTGGACGATCTTTGCGTTTGCCGCAAAGGTCTCGGTCTTACCGGTGACCCGGTCATCGAAGCGGACGCCGATGGCAAAGAGGAGGTCGCACTCCGTGATGGCGAAGTTTGCGTACTCCGTGCCATGCATCCCCAGCATACCGAGGTTCAGCGGGTGGTCGCCCGGAATTGCCCCGAGGCCCATCAGGGTCGTTGTAATCGGGATCCCGAGTTCGGTGGCGATACGGATAAGCTCGGCCGACGCGTTCGAAAGGATGACCCCGCCCCCGGCATAGATCACCGGCCGCTCGGCTTCAGCAATGAGCTGGAGGGCTTTTTGGATCTGGCGCTTGTGACCATGGTATGTGGGGTTATACCCCCGGAGCGATACCTTTTCCGGGACCGGCACATCCTTGACTGATGTCGTGCTCACGTCCTTTGGGATATCCACGAGCAC
>CAZMCL010000414.1:0-1734 GCA_964564375.1 uncultured Methanoregula sp.
AAGTTTGCCCGGTTAAAATCAGGTGAGTATTACCGTGTCGGACCGCTTGCCCGCCTCAATATCGTTGAGCGCATGGGAACGGATCAAGCCGACGCCGCACTCCGGGAATACCGATCAGGATTCGGCAAATTCGTTCAGCCAATTCAGACAACGCTTGCCTATAATATTGCGCGGTATGTGGAGTTTCTCGGAGCCACGGAGAAGGCAGTCGAGTACCTCTCCGATCCCTCTATAACCGGGAATGATATCCGGGTGCCTGTGGGTGCGGTGCAAAACCACCGTGGTGTCGGAATCATCGAGGCCCCCCGGGGAACTCTCATCCATGATTACACGGTTGACGACAGGGGTTTCATCGAAAAATGCAACCTGATCGTCGCAACCTGCCAGAATAACTATGCGATGGACCGGGGTGTGGAAGACGTCGCCCGCAAAGTCGTTAAAAACGGCGCCTTGGCCGACGATGCCGGCAACCGAATCGAAATGGTCATCCGGGCATATGACCCGTGCATCTCCTGTGCAACCCATGCTATCGGGAGGATGCCCCTTTCCATTGAACTCATTCCAAAAAATACTATAACCAGACTAAAAACAGAGAGTGATAAATCGGGTGTGAATCAATGCTAAAACAGATTTTAAGTGAATTTTTGCGCCTCGACGGTGTTTCGGCCGCAGTGGTTGTAGGACGGGACGGATTCGTGATCGAGAGCGCTGAAACAGGTTCTATCGACACGGAAGCACTTGGTGCAATGGCGTCCACCGGAATGGGTACGTCTGAGGCGATGGGTACCGAGCTTGGAAAAGGGGAAATGGCGCAGATGATGGTGGAATACGAAAACGGCCCCATCCTGCTCTCCCCCCTTTCCGAGGATGAACTGATTGCGATCGTTTCGGAAAAACAAGTGAACATTGGTCGTATCCGATACGAACTCAAGAAAAACCGCGAACGGATTATTGCAGCGTTGTGACGCCCATGGAATCCGAAGATAAACTAGGGGATACGATTCAGAGCCCTGTCAGCGAATTGCTGTTGAATACCGCCGATGTCGCCGCATGCGTGCAGATCACCGGTTTTGGCGGGAGAGGAGTTTTCCTGATAGAGAAGGGTGAGATCCTTGCGGCGTATTTCAAGGACGACTACAATCTCTATGCGGGCGAGTCCGCCGTTGACTTCCTCCGGGCAAAACCCCTTCTCGAATGGCACCTGCAGATTGTCGAGCACGGAGAACTCTCGGAAATGCATGAACGGGCGATCGCAGACGACTGGGCTGTTTCCGGGAGTGCGAATGCAAAAAATAAAAGCCCGGAGGTCATGGACGATGAGAAGTTGCGCCGGATTGTCCGGCAGCCTGGTGTGATCACCGTGTCGGCTTTTTTTGAAGGATTTCCCGTACAGTCTGTCGGAAAAGGCGACTTCGAGCACGTATCGGCGATTGCCGAAGATCTTCTCAAGGAGGGCAACCTCATTGCACACGATCTTGGATTTGGAGATCTTGATCAGCTCATCCTCGAAACACGGGCAGGCAAATTCATCATCGCACCGTTAGGAGACCTATTTGTCTGTGTCCATACGGCAGCGGATGCAAATCTTGGCCTTATAAGAATGGCGCTGAAGAGTATACAGTAATGAGGTTGTGAAAGGGACATGACGAACCGAACCACGTTCAGTATAAAAAACACGGCGTCCATGGACAGGAATCCTTCCGCACATGGTGGATCGCGGCGAAGTGATCCTTC
>CAZMCL010000415.1:0-1729 GCA_964564375.1 uncultured Methanoregula sp.
AGATATGACTCTGGTAGCCGAGCTCGGCCAGGCGGCCGACCACGTGGTCCACCTTGGCCTGATCGGCCCCGGCTGCCATGACGATGATCATCTTCGGTCACGTCCTTCTGCGCTCGCGCGCGGGTTAGTGCGGAGGGTAGTCCGCTTGAGACTGCACCGCCTCCGGGCAGTCTCCACTAACCCAGAGCCGGAACCCGCGGCGTACTTCGCCGGCGGGGAAAGAAGCTTGGTGCTGTCTACGGCGCTATGCCGACCAGAACCAATGGGACAGCAGGAACGCCCCGGCCCTGGCGGATGAGGTTGTAGAGTTCACCTTCGTAATAGGCAATCCCTGACGACATCTCGTGCTGTAGTTCCTTGACCGGCAGGATCTCCACCCCGACATCAATCAGATCGCCGACATAGAACGCCATATGCTTCACGAACAGGTCGTACGCAACGAAGGAGTACTTCCCGAACTGCACTTCCACGGCAATCCGGTCCTTCACGAAATCCGTTTGGTTGTAGGAGAAGATGGGCGTCTCTCCCGACTTGATGATCTCCTGCTTCTGCTCTTCCGGGGTTAAGGACAGGGTCCTTCGGATGAGCCTCGCGTCAGCGGTTACCCAGTAAGACGTTCGCGATTCGGCCCACCCGCCTCGTCGCGCGAATTCGGCGGGAAAGCACTTGTTGAAAGCCTTGGGGCTATACAGTGCCTTGCCCAACATGCGACTCTCCTTGGAGATCTTTGTGCGGCAAGCCTCCGCGTCAATCGCCGCTATCACCGCTTCGATATCTGCCCACACGTCGGGCTTGTGGACAAGAATATGCTCGCGACCGTTGAGGTGGGAGTACATCTGGGCTATGCGCATCAGTGGCCTCCGTTCGGCTGACCCGGATCGTAGATTGGCTTGCCCATTGGTCGTGTCTTGAGTGTCCCCGCGCGCAATGCGGCGATGCGCTCACGGGCAATGTCCACGTACTCGGGCATGATGTCGCATCCGTACCCCAGGCGTCCATGCATCAGAGCAGCGATCACTGCAGAGCCCACACCCATGTATGGGTCGAGCACGCTATCCCCCTCATCAGTCATCGAGAGCACTAGTCGCTCGATCAACTCGACAGGGAACTGGCAAGGGTGGACGGTCTTCTCGATATGGTTGCTCTTCACGTTCGGGATGAGCCACACGTCGCTGGGGTTCTTCCCGAGCGGGTTGCCGGACAGCTGCCCCGCACGCGGGCCCTTGTAGTACTTCTTCTGCGGGTACTTGGAGGGCACGCGCACCGGATCCAGGTTGAATGTGTAGTCAGCGCCTTTCGTGAACCACATGATCGTCTCGTACCGGCCCGAGAAACGCTTGGAACAGTGCAGACCATGGCCGAAGTGCCAGATGATGCGGTTGCGCAGAATCAGGCCATGCCCTTTGAAGACAAAGTATAGGGGGATGTCCAGAGGGATGACCTCGCCTTGCGGGGTCACGTGATTCCCGACCTGCCAGCAGATGGAGCCAGAGGGGTGCAGCAGACGAGCACACTCGGCGATGACCTTTGCCTGCCCCAGAAGATACTCGTCCAGATCCTTCTTCCGCTCGTAATCCTTCCCCAGGTTGTACGGCGGCGACGTAACGATCAGCTTCATGGAACCGCTCTCCAGCGCAGCCATGAAGTCGAGATTGTCTGCGCAAGCGACCACGTCTTGTGGGTATGTCTCCACTAGAGGCAGCGGCCGGGCCGGAGATGCCGCATGGCG
>CAZMCL010000416.1:0-1716 GCA_964564375.1 uncultured Methanoregula sp.
AATATTCTTCCGATTCACTGCATCTGATTTTATATCATTAAAAATATTGTGATTTGATTCCGGATCAAATGTGTATACCAGATTATTTCTGGACTGGATATAATCGGGAGACAACAATACAAAGAAAAACCGATACGCTCATATCTCCACCGTACAAGAAATTCCTAACGATGCCTTATGACCGATGAAGCACCCCACATCCCCGGATTCATGCAGCAGATGGGAGAGTCCATTACCAAGACTTCGGGCACCCTCGACCATGCACAGATCGCGGCGTTCTTCTCCGCAATGCTTGACGGAAAGCGGATCTATGTGACCGGGGCCGGAAGATCGGGGCTCGTTGCCAAGGCCTTCGGCTTGCGACTGATGCACCTCGGGTACGAGTCCTATGTTGTGGGCGAGACGATCACGCCGGCATTCCACGAAGGAGATACGCTCGTGGTCATCTCGGGATCCGGAGAGACGCAGTCGATGATCTCGATCAGCGGGACGGCAAAAGATCTCAAGGGCAATGTCTGCCTCATCACGGCAATGCCGGATTCGCGGATCGGGAAGATGGCAGACCTTATCGTGAACCTCGGGGACCCAACGGACGTCTACATCCATGACAAGAACTCGTTCGAGGTCCGGCAGCTGACCGGTAAGTACCGTTCAGTCACGTCGGCCTTTGCCCCGTTCGGCACGATGTTCGAGACGCTTGCGCTCGTCTTTTCCGATGCGGTTATCTCCGCTCTCATGGAAGCAAAGAAGGACGAGATTGCCAAGATGCAGGGCCGGCTGAGTAACGTGGAGTGAGTGACCACCGGGCAACGGGGTGACGCAGAACCCGGCCTGCATCCTTCCACCGGCCATGACGGGGATGCACATCTCCCAGGTGATTTTAGAGAAGGGTTTTATAAGTGTCCGTCCTCACATTATCAGCAAGGCATTAACAGGAGATTCAGGTAGTGAAATGGCAGTATCTTTTTATAATGAGCATCCTTTTCACCGTGGTGCTTGCAGCCGGTTGCACGGATAATGCACCTCCGGGCCCGGCACCGGTCGTTGTCGCAACAGAACCGGGCCAGGAACTGTATGTCGCAGGGGACATTACAGGCGACGGCATTCCCCGGGGCACGATCGATACCATCACCATCACGATCGGGCTGGTCCCGGGAGAATCTTCTGTCAACATGGAAAATATCTCAATTGTCTATGCAGATGCGATCCGGTCCGAGACCCTGATACCAGTCGAAGGTTACCGGGGCGATCCCCCGCAGGGCACGTGGGGGATCCTCAACGTGCAGGGGGAGCTGGGTGGTTCCAACAACCGGCTCGAATACGAGGAGAAATTTGTCATAAGGATCAATCCAAAAAATCCACTCGTTCCCCGGCAACTCATAACCATCAGCGTGGCAACGGACAACGGGACACCGCTCACTATCCGCAGGATCTCTCCTGCAACTATCATTAAAGAGAATAATGTCCTTGCACTCATCTGACCTGCGGGATACTGCGATTATTCCTGCAAGTACTAAAAAAGTGTTGCGTTATTCGATCCGGTGGAGCATGATCCGGTAGAAGATCCACCCGATGATGGCGCCTGCCAGAAGGCAGAGGAATCCCCCGTACCGGATCTCGACTGAAGATACCCAAACGGCAAGGTCGGCAATCCGTCCGCTGGCCAGGTAGAGGACAGCGGCAGTTGCGAGCATGACGAGAAGTGCCGGCTGGAGC
>CAZMCL010000417.1:0-1713 GCA_964564375.1 uncultured Methanoregula sp.
AATCTCCTGCTTTAGGATCTCGCTGACAACCTTCCCGTCAACGGATCCGCGCACTTCTGCCATCACCACGCCCATGAGGGGTCCGAGTGCTGCCATCCCTTTCTGCTGCACGAAGTCTGCCCGTTCAGCAATAATCTTCTTCACAATTGTCTCAAGTTCCTCGCGGGAAACGGCCGGTGCAAGTTTACCCAGCGCTTCGGTAAACGTGCTGCCCCCGGCAATGCTACGGAAGATCTCGGGGATCGCTTCCCGGGCCGCCTTGCCTGAATCCACGGCATGCCACGTGTCGAGATACGCCTGGTCCGTAATCTTTGCTACATCGACACCGTCCCGGCGGAGTTCAGTGGTGGTGGAAAGAAGGGAAAATACCGCAAGCTTGGGTTTGATGCCCTCCTTTACTGCCTGTTCAAAGAGGGGCAGTTTTTCAGAAGCTGCAAGCTGGAGGGCATAATTCCTCTCGATACCATATGCTGCAACGAACCGGTCTGCCTTTGCCGTGATCAGTTCGGGGATGACAACCGCATCCCACCGGGCTTCATCGATCAGCACCGGCAGCACATCGGTCTCCGGGTACATCCGGGCTGCGCCCGGCAGCGGTCGCATGTAGGCCGTGCTCCCGCTCTCGAGCATCTTACGGGTTTCTTCCGGCACCGGCCTTTCCGAGAGTGCGAGTTTTGCCCGAATGATAACCTGGCTGATTGCGCACGACGCCTGTTTCTCGCTGGCACCGGCAACGAGGATGACGCAGTCCTGTTCTGCGGCATGCATATACGAGCGGAGTTGAGCGACCTCTTCTGCGGTAACACCATAAGCCGGCAATTCGTCAGTGTGGAAGATGCCGCCGACCCCGCACTTCTTAGCATAATCCGACATCTCGCTCCCGAGCCTGCGCTCCGGCTGGATCTCGCGGCCAACAATGCCGGCGAACCCTTTGAGCACAATTGCGTGGATCTTCTTTGCCTTTTTGAGCACCGCGGATTTGGTATCCTTAAAGAGGGTCGTGACCTCCACACCGGTCGTTGCATCGACAACGGTCCCGCGCTTTAAAAGCTCGTCACGGATGGCGAGCAGGCTCTGCTGCCGCTGCACTTCGCGCCGGACCACTTCAGCGATTAAATCGAGGTCCTGGACGCCTTTGATCTCGACCCGGGCGCCAGCCGCAATGGAGATATTGACATCCTGCCGGATCGTGCCGAGCCCCCGTTTCACTTTTCCCGTAGAGCGGAGGACCATGCCGATATGTTCCGCAACGCTCTGGACTTCCTCGGGCGTGTGCATACAGGGCGACGTGGTGATCTCGACAAGCGGGATCCCGAGCCGGTCGAGACTGAAAACTTCGTCTTTGACCCTTTGAGCTGCTTCCTCCTCAAGACAGATCGTCTCGATCAGCCCGCCGTTCGGGAGCGCCCCGTTGAACGCGATAAGGGCGGTTCTCTGGAACCCGCTCGTGTTGGAGCCGTCGATAACGAGTTTCCGCATCGTGTGCACCTGCGGCACGGGGGTCATGCCGAACATCTTTCCGATGGTGAGGCAGACCGATAAGGCCTCGTCATTCACCGGCGCCGGGGGCTCTTCGTCGTTCTCGACAAGGCAGGTGGTGTCGTACGTATAATACCGGAACATCCGGTCGTGCTTCATCTCCTCCTTTGCCGCCCGGTCGTTTTTTTTTTTCAAGCAGAAGACGGCATACGAGATGTCGTTACGTGACTGGAG
>CAZMCL010000418.1:0-1708 GCA_964564375.1 uncultured Methanoregula sp.
TTCCTCCATCACCGCCCGCTCGGCCAGCACGTCAACCCGCGTCCGGGCATGGTGGAGTGCTGCGAGGACTTCCTGCAGGGACGGGTCTTCCCGTGAAACCACCGCGATCGTTCCCTGGTTGGGCGAGGGGACAAATGTTGCCGGGTCCAGCCGTTTACCCTTAATGTCGAGTTCGAGCCGTTGGAGCCCGGCCTCCGCAAGCAGGATCGCATCATATTCCCTCTCATGGAGCTTACGGAGCCGGGTATCGACGTTGCCCCGCAGGTCCTTAATCGTAAGATCCGGGTTGTGGCGGAGGAGCTGGGCCCGGCGCCGTGTGCTGGACGTGCCCAGCACCTTTACCGATTCGAAAGAATCATCAAACGCAGCAAAATCTGCAGGTGAATCCCGCTTGAGGATGGCTGCCGTGACAAGCCCATGGGGGCGGATGGCGGGGATATCCTTCATACTGTGTACCGCACAGTCAATCCGCCCTTCGAGAATTGCATCGTCCAGGGCCCGCACGAACACGCCCTGCCCGCCGATGGCATGGAGCGGGACGCCGGTCGTGGTGTCACCCTGTGTGGCGATGATCTCGTACTTCGCATCGATCCCAAGATCGGCAAGCTTCCTTACTACGGTTTTTGTCTGGGCAAGGGCGAGTTTGCTGCCCCGTGTGCCGATTGTTACCGGCATTGGATGTACGCCTGTACGATGGTGGCGAGGTCGTCGTCGGTATGCGCTGCCGAAAGGAAGTTGGTCTCAAACTGGGCCGGGGGCAGGAAGACTTTCGTGTCCAGCATCTTCTTCCAGAACGTGCCAAATGCCTGTGTGTCGCATTCCTTCACCTCGCGGTAATTCTTCGGGGGTGTCGGGCGGAAGAAGTACTTGAACATCGACCCGAGCCGGACAAACGAACCGCCTGCGGCTCTCCCGAGTGACTCCTCCATGGCCCGCGTCTTCTCGTCAAGGTCGTGGTAGATCTCGACATGGTCGTGGAGGTACTGGAGCGTGGCGATTCCCGCGGTCAGGGAGAGCGGGTTGCCGGAGAAGGTGCCGGCCTGGTATACCGGCCCCTGCGGCGCCACCCATTCCATGATCTCGCGCCGGCCGCCAAAGGCACCGATAGGAAGGCCGCCGCCAATGATCTTGCCAAGCGTGGTGAGGTCGGGTTTCACGCCATACTTCACCTGAGCACCGCCGATGCCGAGCCGGTACCCGGTGATGACCTCGTCAAAGATCAGGAGCACATCGTAGGCTTTAGTGATCTCGCGGATCTCCCGGAGGTAATTATCCTCGGGGAGGACCGGGCCGATGTTCCCCATCACCGGTTCGATGATGAGTGCCGCGACATCGCGGTTCGATGAGAGGATCGTTTCGAGGGCCTCGGTATCATTGTAAGGTACCTGCCGCGTGTGTGCCACGAGATCGGCAAGAACGCCTGCCGAGTCCGGGACGCCCATCGTGGTTGCGCCGGAGCCGGCCTTGACGAGCACTGCATCGTGGGCACCGTGGAACCCGCCCTCGATCTTGATAATGTCTTTTTTGCCCGTGTACCCGCGGGCAACGCGGATAGCCGCCATCGTGGCTTCCGAGCCGCTCGATACGAAGCGGACCATATCCATGCCAGGGTGGTCCTTTGTTATCAGTTTCGCAAACGCCGGTTCGAGGGGGGTGGGGGTGCCGTAGAGCCAGCCAAAATCCAGCTGGTCAGTAATCGCTTTCCGTA
>CAZMCL010000419.1:0-1690 GCA_964564375.1 uncultured Methanoregula sp.
AAAAAAACACATTAAACTGAGTAAAAAAAGAAGGACCGACCATGCCGACATGCAAAGACTGTATGAACTATATCCCAAAAACTGCTGATTCCGGAGAATGCAAGATAGTCGGGCCTGCACCCCCGGACCGCGACAGTGGACGGTGCCCGGTACGAATGTTCCGGCAGCGGACAGAATAACCGAAAAAACGGTTCCGGAGAAAGAAACAGCCGGAGAACCTGAACCGGATCTCCTGCCTGTTAGGATGGCAACGATACAAGAATAGCCGCACCGGTGAGACGGGAATACATTATCTTCAATGAATACTTCCGGTGACCGGTTCCTGCAACGCGACATCATTCCCCATAACCCAATGTTCCCTGAAATCCAGTGCCCCTTCTTATAAGAGCCATGTTATGACTACTCCCCTTGCAGATGAATTAGCAGTTCTTCCACACAACGAGATCGCCTTCACCTCATTTCTCACGCTCTACTGTCATGCAATCGACGCACAATCAAAAAACCCCATCCTGCATGACACGAAATCAATAGAGATAGCAGCTGCACTCGACGGGATGCTTGCCGGCTCCCATGATACCCTGGCCCGGAACCTCTGCTCCCGGCGGGTCCGATCCGATCTCGTGACCCATATTGCGATGAGGGCAAGAAGATATGATAAGTACGTGCAGGATTTCCTCGGAAAGTTCCCGGACGGTGTAATCGTAAACATCGGCTGCGGTCTTGACTCCCGGTTTTTGCGAATCGATAATGGATTCGTGCAGTTTTACGACCTTGATCTTCCTGAGATTATGGCCATCAGGAGCCGGTTCTTTAGTGATACCGACAGGTTCCATGCAATCTCATCCTCGGTACTCGATTATTCCTGGATGGAGACCGTCGGAAGACACAAGGGACCGTTCCTCTTCCTGGCCGAGGGGGTATTCATGTACCTCTATGAGGATGGTGTTCAAAACCGGGTCAGGGAACTGACGAAACGGTTTCCCGGATCCGAACTGGTCTGCGAGGTAGTGAACAAAAAGTGGCTTTCCGGAATATTCAGGCGAATTCTCGAGTTCAAGCTGAGAAGGGAACTTCATCTCGGGGACAATATCACGTACCATTCCGGTCTTGCCCACTCCCGGGAGATGGAGGGATGGGATCCCGGGATTATGTTCCTTGACGATTGGTCGTACCTTGATTCCTACCAAAATCACCTTGCATGGCTTAAGTTTTTCCGACACGTGCGGTTCATCCGCTATACCCAGTGGACCGTCCACTACCGGCTGGGGTAGGGCAATGATACGGGGGTCGGAAAGATCTCGGTTTGGGTCCCTTCACGAACTTCATCTACTTTTCGCAGGTACTTTATCACAGTGTTGCGGGAGACGTGCATCTCTCCTGCTACTTGCCGGTATGAGCTTGTTATGGCATACAAGGTTTGCATTCTTTGGACATCGGTCATTGTTTTCACCTTTTTGCCCCCCTTTCGATCTGATAGGGGGGTGGAGTTGATTGACTTATAAAGGGGGGTCAAAAACAAATGAGCGCGACCTTATAAACCCTGGATCAAAAAGGGATGAGCAAAAATACATGCTGTAACGGAGTGCGGTATGTCATCGATCAGGCACTGGAAAAATCAGGAAAACAGATCCCGGTAACAGATACAACAATAACAATAGAGGGTGGGATTCGGTAACGAAAGCGACCACCG
>CAZMCL010000420.1:0-1675 GCA_964564375.1 uncultured Methanoregula sp.
CAGCCCATCGAGAAGGTCAAGCCCGGTCTTGATCTCGTGACCAAGCTCGCCAACGAGAAGATCACGAAGAACAAGGCGACCCTTGAGGCTCGCAAGACCTTCGGCGTCAACAAGGCGCTCAGGAATCCCTACATCTAAATTTTTTTTTCAACAGAGGCCTTTGTCCAATCAATACTCTCAATTGGTTTTACTCCAGGAGTATCTCATATACGATCTCGTCTTCAGTGATCAATCATGCATATCCTGTTTTTTCATTCATTGTCATAGCGTGAAGATTCAGGCTGAAAACTACCGCTCTCCGGTCATGAGCCGTGCGAAATACTATAGCACCAGCAGGAGAAGATCTAGTGAGATGATAACGGCGTGAAGCGTGGGATTTTTTACCAGGGTGACCGGGCAACCATCATCAATGATGACATTTTTTCCACTCATGCTATCCCGCCAAAGAGTGTTGACCTTGTGGTTACCTCACCCCCTTACAACGTGGATATCCAGTACAATTCCCACAATGACCGGGGAACATACGAGGATTACCTTGCCTTCTCCAAAGCATGGATGAAACGCTGTTACCGCTGGATTAAGGATGATGGGCGTTTCTGCCTGAATGTCCCGCTCGACAAGAACAAGGGGGGTCAGCAGAGTGTTGGGGCCGATCTCACGACCCTTGCAAAAAAGGTCGGGTTCTCCTACCATTCCACAATCATATGGAACGAGGGCAATATCTCCCGCAGGACAGCATGGGGTTCGTGGACAAGTGCTTCAGCACCTTATGTCATCGCCCCGGTGGAGTTGATCATTGTCCTGTACAAGAACTCGTGGAAGAAGACCAGCGGGTCAAAAGAATCGGATATCACCAAAGAGCAGTTCATGGAATGGACCAACGGTCTCTGGACCTTTGGCGGGGAGAAGAAATCGAGAATCGGTCACCCGGCGCCGTTCCCGGTTGAACTTCCCCTCCGGTGCATGAAACTCTTCTCCTTTGTGGGGGATACCGTGCTCGACCCGTTCATGGGAAGCGGAAGCACCCTTGTTGCTGCCCAGAAGTGCAATCGGAATGGTCTCGGGATAGAGATCGATCCGGCATATTGTAAAATCGCCCTCTCCCGCATATCCCGGGAGGGGGCATAGGACATACAGGCCGTGATTTGTTAGGTTGAGATGTTATGACATCCCCGATGACAGCCTATATCGACATGGAATTTGCCGGTATCCGCGGCACCCGGCAGGGCATGCAGATCCCTACCGAGATTGGCGTTATCCTGCACGACCCGGTCTCGGACAAGGTCGCATTTGCCGGCAAAGCCTTCAGCCATGATGTCGAAGTCGAGCTCTGGAAGAACGTCACCGATGAGGTCGGGAAACGAGTGGACGGGCACCGGCGGGTCTTCAACCTCACCCGTCCCGGCGAGACACTGCCGGATGACCGGAAATTCCGGCTGGATGCAGAGGGCGCAAGGCATGCACGGAAAGCAATAGCCGGCGCCCATGCAGATATCAGGGCGTTCATGCAGGCGCTCAATCACAAAAACATCGATACCCTTGCCTTCTTTGCCCGCAGGCGCGAGATGGAAACATTCCAGCGGGCCCGGGTCAATACCGGGGGCTTTGTTATCCGGGACCTCCAGAGCGAGATCCGTCACGAATATTCCTTAAAAGAGGACGTCTCCCTTGACCG
>CAZMCL010000421.1:0-1647 GCA_964564375.1 uncultured Methanoregula sp.
TTTTACCAGGGATTCATGACCTTTGCCTTCTGGTTCATGACATGGACCCTACTCCTGACGGCCATCCCCAGATAATATCTCTTTTCCCGGGGTTTCCATGAGAATCGCTATCGTCCACAAGGATCGCTGCCATGCCAAGAAGTGCGGTACCGAGTGCATCATTTATTGCCCCCGCGTCCGTACCGGCGATGAAACGATCGTTATCGGCCCTGATGGCAAGGCAGAGATATCCGAAGAACTCTGTGTCGGGTGTGGCATCTGCATCAAGAAATGCCCGTTTGATGCCATCGACATCATCAGCCTGCCCGAGGAGCTCGAGCACCCGACCCACCGGTACGGGAAGAACGGGTTTGCCCTGTATGGCCTTCCTGCCCCGGTGGACGGCAAGGTGACCGGCATCCTCGGTGCCAACGGTATCGGAAAGAGTACGGCAATCAAGATCCTCTCCGGCCAGCTCCGCCCCAATCTCGGGAATTTCGATGAAGAGGTTGCCTGGGAGGAGATCTTCAGACAGTATGCCGGCACCGAACTCTTCGACTATCTCCAGACGGTCTCGAAAAAGAGCTTAAAGATCGCGTCCAAGCCGCAATACATCGACTACATCCCCAGGGTTTTCAACGGCACGGTCCGGGCGCTCCTGAAAACCACGGACGAGCGGAACAAGCTAGCCGAGATCCTGCCGGTACTCAAACTCGATACCATCCTCGATCACGACATCGGTACGCTGAGTGGCGGTGAACTCCAGCGGGTGGCGATTGCTGCCTGCCTTGCCCGCGACGCTGATTTGTACTTCTTTGACGAGATCACCCCGTTCCTTGATATCTACCAGCGGATCTCTGCCGCAAAACTGATCCGGGATCTCGCTACAGAGCGCCCTGTCATAATCGTGGAGCACGACCTCGCCATTCTTGACATGCTTGCCGATACGGTGCATGTCGGGTATGGCAAACCCTCGGTCTTTGGTATCATCACGCGTCCCAAGGGAGTGCGGGTCGGGATCAACCAGTACCTTGAAGGGTTCTTAAACGAGGAGAACGTCCGTTTCCGGGATACGCAGGTGGTCTTCGAGAAGCGGGCGCATGACAAGGGATCCCACCGTGAAGACCTGTTCGTTATTCCGGCGATGACCAGACAGTACGAGTCCTTCTGCCTCACGGTCTCCGGCGGGACAATACGGTCCGGGGAGGTTCTTGGCGTTGTCGGCGCCAACGGTATCGGGAAGAGTACATTTGCCAAACTGCTGGCCGGGGCCGAGACCCCGACTTCGGGAACAATGGAAACTTCCCTGCGGATCTCGTACAAGCCCCAGTACATCAAGGGCGACACGTCCGACAGTGTCGAGATGTACCTGCGCCAGTGCACGACAAAATTCGATTCTTCCCTGTTCCAGCACGAGATCATCGAGGCGCTCGCGCTCCAGCCCCTTCTCCAGTCACCGGTCGATACCTTAAGCGGCGGTGAACTCCAGCGGGTGGCAATTGCCGGCTGCCTCGCCCGCGACGCAGACCTCTATATTCTTGACGAACCCAGTGCCCATCTTGATGTCGAGCAGCGGGTCAAAGTGACCCGGATGATCAAGCACCATGCCGAAGGAAAGGAAGTTGGCATCATGGTCATCGATCACGATATCTATCTCATCGATATGAT
>CAZMCL010000422.1:0-1630 GCA_964564375.1 uncultured Methanoregula sp.
CCCGCCCGGTTCAAAATTCTGCGAGAACTGCGGAGCACCGGTCGAGCAGATCGAGCCGGTCTCCCCGGCACCCCGGATACTCTCCCAGGAACCCCCGACTGGGATTCCCCACCAGCCGCTGGTCCCACCGCTTCCGGAGGCAAAACCGCTGCCGCTCCTGCCGGTTATCGCAGTTTTCGTAATCCTCGTTGTTGCACTTGCTGCCGGCACATGGTTTTTCGGACTCCCGTACCTGCAGAACGCGGGCATCGGGGCAGAACCAACCACAGTCCCGACTCCGGTGCCGACAACCCAGCCCGTAACCCTGCTGCCGACCATACCGCGGGATACTCCGGTCCCGTGGGTCACGCCAACCGTCACGGTCCGGAAACTGGATCCAAGGTACGAAGAATACTATGATGAGATCTATAACCTCAACCAGTTCTTTGCTTATGGCCAGAAAGAGACTTTTGCCCATGATCTCACAGTCCCCCCGCTCTTCATCAAGTACAACCTGACCCCTGATATGATAACCCGGCAAAAGGCAATCGACATCGGTTTCTCAAGTGAACGGACCATAAACGTCACCTACGCGAACCCCAATGCATGGTTCGAGATACAGATCATCGATGCAAACAATGGTGCGGTTGTCGAAGTAAAGGGATATGGAAAGGACTACCCGGACGTGACCAAAAGCGAGTTCATGGTCCGGAACCCCGGGAATTATCTCATCGAGATGTCGGGCAGTTTTGTTACGGCTGATATCAGCATCCTGACAGGAAAGAGTTGAATATTATTTCCGGATCCGTGAATCAATAATTTTAAATTTTAATTTTTTTCCAAAGATCTTCTCAAACGCTTTTTTGTCGCTCTCGATCCCCCAGATCTCCAGCTGGCAGTCGCCGCGGGCAATAACTTCGAGATGGACGCCCTCGTCATCCACGGCACAGAACCGCACATGCTGGATAAGGGCCGTGTGACTCCGGTCAAGGGTCTCTCCGAACCGGACAAAGGTGGCCAGGACCCGGACCGCCTCACGCTCCCGCATGCCCAGTTCGTCCATGCCGGGGTCATTCTTCCGGGGCGCCTTTTTCCGGTGAAACCGGGCAATCATTGCCATGAAGGCGATTTCTGTTTCATTAAAGCCGAGGAGTTCTGAGTTCCTGATGATGTAATATGAATGGGAATGGTGGTTGGTGTACGAGATGAACGACCCGATGTCGTGGAGGAATGTCGCGTATTCCAAAAGTTCGCGTTCCTTTGCCCCATACGGGTGAAGTAACAGTCCCGCTGCCGAATCGAACAGTTCAAGGACAAGGGCGGTCACAGTCCGGGCATGCGCCTCGTTGATCCCGCAGGACCGGCCCAGCTGGAGGACACTGCGCTGGCGGGGGGAAAGTTCGCCAAGGAGCGGGAAGGCATCCATCCGGGAGAGGTAATCGACCAGCAGGCCGTCCTGCAGCCCGCGGCCGGTAATAGCGATAGTGTCGATGCCAAGCTCTTTCATGAACACATCAAGAATAGCAGCGCCCGTGATGATGATATCTGCCCGCTCGGGGTTTATGCCAGCAACTTTCCGGCGCTGTTCAAGCGGCAGGGAACAGAGAAGGTCGATAACCCTGCGGAGATCGGAATAGCCCAGCGTGGGTTC
>CAZMCL010000423.1:0-1588 GCA_964564375.1 uncultured Methanoregula sp.
TGGCGGCACCAGCGATGTGGGCATTGGATACGCAGGAACCAACGTTAACGATTCCCCCGGCTTCAAAGGCGCCGGAGTATTTCTCGTATGCGGTCTTGCCATCCTCGTCCTTATACATGCCGGCCGACATAGCGGCGCAGCCGGAGGTGCAGACAATGTAGCGGCGCCTGGCAAACTCCATGCACATCTCGGCTACCTCCCGCGAGCCTTTCGGGTAATTGGCACAGCCGACAAAGGCGACAACGCCCGGGATCTCTCCAAGAACGATCGGACCACCCACTTTCCTTATCTCAACGTCCTGGATGGCACCACGGCCGGTCCGGATGCAGAAGGTCTCCTCGCGGGTCTGCTTCTCCGCGGCCCCGACAATAAGGCTGTGGATGGGGATCTTCTGGGCACATGCCGATTCACACCTGCCGCATCCGAGACAGTCATCGTAGAGCTCGTTCAAGGGGCCAAGGTTCCCTCCGGCTGCCGGTTTGAGAGCCTGCGGGATGGGCAGGTCATTGGGGCAGGCCCGCCGGCAGAGCATGCACTGGGTACATTTTTTTGCCAGTTTGATGATCTGTTCCTTTTCGGGGATAACTCCCTTCTTCTTCCGTTTCGGTGCAACTTCCTGCGCAACCCGCACGGCTATCTCGCCGACTTTGGTTGCATCAAGGACAAGGGCACCTGGCACCCTGCCGGAAACAAGATCTGCAACAATTTCATCGATGGGATCGTCAGTCCGGTCGGTGAGGCCAAGGCAGTTCTTGTCATTGGTTGCGATGAGCGGGGCATTGATCTTTGCGGTTTCCAGTATCGTGTCGGTGCGGACGCACTGCTCATCGATGACCACCACATCCGGCACGCCGCTGCGGATATACCGCAGCTGCCACGATATGGGACCGATGATCTTTGCCCGGTTCGAGTACCGGGTTACATCAAGAGCCGTGCAACATATGCCCGTGACCTCGACATCGGAGAGGAGGCCGCCCGAGCGGAGGTAGTCGATGATGCTCGTTGCCGGAGGCACGTTATGCCCGATGACAAGGATGACCGGCTTTGTCGTATCCACAGTTCCAAGGCCGAGGTCGGCCATGGAGGATTCAGGGTCAGCCTTGGGGTACCCGAGCGCTGAGATCTGGGCAATGTCAGCTACCTCCATCCCCACATGGTCGACCATGCCGGCATGGAAGACCTTGGATTCAAAGTCCAGGTTGTTTCCTTCCTGGCCGGTATGCGCCACCGCGAGGAGCTGGGTCACCTGGTTCTCGCAATAATCAAGGACAGGTTCGAGATCGCTCAGGGTTTCGGGTTTCACCCCGCAGACAAGCCTTGTTACCGGTGCCTCGACCTCGACACTGGTGCCGCCGACATTGATTGGGCAGTCCCCGCCGAACTCCTCAATAACATGGGTGAGGAGATGGCGGGCGTGGCTTGTGTGCGTAGCTGCTCCGATACAGGCAGCAATAAGGACCATCCGGGACTGCTGGGCGGGCATCGTGATCCCGCAGGCACCGCGTTTGTTGCCGGTGAGGTCGCATTTACCGTACGTGCAGAGGCAGCAGAGGTCGCAGTACGGTAAAGAGAAAAGTTTGTACCGGTT
>CAZMCL010000424.1:0-1575 GCA_964564375.1 uncultured Methanoregula sp.
ATCCTGTCAGGTCGGGCACCGGGTGGGTGATGTCGTCGTCCGGCATCGTCAGGATCGGGATCTGGGTGATAGAGCCGGTCCTCCCTTTGAGCCTCCCTGCCCGCTCGTAGATGGTCGAGAGGTCGGTGTACATGTAGCCGGGATACCCGCGACGGCCGGGCACCTCCTCGCGGGCAGTCGAGATCTCGCGCAGTGCCTCGCAGTAGTTGATCATGTCCGTTAAGATAACGAGCACGTGGAGGTTGTGGGTGAAGGCTAGAAACTCGGCAACCGTCAGCCCGCACCGCGGGGCAGCAAGCCGCTCGACCGTCGGGTCGTCGGCAAGGTTCATGAAGAAGACCACGCGGTCAAGCGCTCCTGTCCGCTCGAAGTCCTGCATGAAGAACGATGCCTCCTTGTGCGTGATGCCCATCGCCACAAAGACCACCGCGAACTGCTCGCCCTCACCGAGCACTTTTGCCTGACGGGCGATCTGGGCAGCGAGCTTGCTTGCCGGGAGTCCCGCGCCGGAGAAGATCGGGAGCTTCTGGCCGCGGACCAGCGTATCGAGCCCGTCGATGGCGGACATGCCGGTCTGGATGAAATCTGCCGGCTTGTCGCGGGCCGTCGGGTTGATGGGCATGCCGGCAATGTCCAGCACGGCCTCGGGGATGATGTCCGGTCTGCCGTCCCGGGCTTTGCCAACACCGGTGAAGACCCGGCCCAGCATATCGAGCGAGACATTGATCCGGGCCGGCTCACCCAGGAACCGGACCGTGGTCACGTCTGTATCGATCCCCCGGGTCCCCTCGTACACCTGGATGATCGCGTGCTCTTCGGATATGTCCAGCACCTGCCCGGTCCGCTCTTCGCCATCATGGAGCCGGATCTTCACGATCTCCCCGTAGGAGGCGCCTTTCACGTTATTGACAAAGATCAGCGGGCCCGAGACATAGTCGATTGTCCGGTACTCCCTTGTGACAAGGGGTACAGGTCTCATCGCTCCACCTCCAGCGCCCGCATCTGGTTGCCGATATCGTCGATCATGGTCTGGAGTTCTTTTATGTCCTGCACTTCCTTCATCCTCCCGATGCTGGTTTTGAGGGGGAGGGCCTGGATCTGCCGGAGCGCGACGCCCCGGCCCATTGCCACGTTCTCGTTCTCGTAGTATTCCATGATCACTTTCAGCATCAGGTATTGTTTCTCCACCGGGCAGAATGAATCGGAGTCGCTGTAGGCACTCTGCTGCAAAAAGTCCTCGCGGATCATCCGGGTCACATCTAGGATCGCCTTCTCGCTCTCGGGCAGGGCATCGGGGCCCACAAGCTGGACGATCTCCTGCAGCTCGACTTCCTTCTGGAGCAGGTACATCGCCTTCTCCCGGAGCTCCCGCCAGTCACGGGCAACGTGCTCCACGTACCAGTCCCCGATGGAATCAAGGTAAAGGGAGTAACTCTTGATCCAGTTGACCGAGGGGAAGTGACGGCGGTAGGCAAGGTTCGTGTCCAGCGCCCAGAACGTGCCGACCACGCGGAGGGTGTTCTGCGTGATCGGCTCGGAGAAGTCGCCGCCCGGGGGCGAGACCGCCCCCACGAC
>CAZMCL010000425.1:0-1570 GCA_964564375.1 uncultured Methanoregula sp.
ACCGGTCCACCTTTTTTCTAGAGTGACCGATATCTGGATATAATAGGAGGACCAGAGGGTTGATCCGATGAAGATGCGTACATGCGCAGTAGCCGGCATGTTCTATCCCAGTGATCCGTCTCATCTGGAACAACTGCTGGAAAAATTCTTCTCAGCGGTAAGACCTGAGAAGAAATCCCCGCTCGGGATAGTCTCCCCCCATGCAGGGTATATCTACTCCGGACAGGTTGCCGCCCATGCGTTCGGCGCAATTCCTTTGGACTTTTCCGGAACATTTGTTGTGATCGGCCCCTCCCACCGGGGTTACCTCACGAGCCTGTCTTCCATTCCCTGGGAGACCCCACTCGGTGTGGTTGACCCGGACGAGGAGTTCATCAGCGCCCTTGATCTTGAGATTGACGAACTATCTCACCGGGACGAGCACTCAATCGAGGTCCAGATCCCGTTCATCAAGTACCGCTTCCCCCGGGCACGGATCGTGCCGGTTATGATGGGCCAGCAGGATCTCCCCAGTGCAGAGCGGCTCGCAGAACAGATCACTGCGGCCATCCACCAGACAAAACGTGATGTCAGGGTTGTTGCTTCAAGTGACTTCTCCCACTATGTACCGGAAAAGAAGGCAAAGGATGACGACCTGTATGCCATCGAACCGTTAAATACGCTTGATGTGAATGAGTTTTACCGCCGGATTGGGGAACGGGGTGTGACCTGCTGCGGATACGGGCCGATCTCGGCAATGGCCATGACCTGTAAGAATCTCGGGGCAACAACAGCACACCTCATCAGGTATGCGACCAGCGGAGATGTGACCGGGGACACCCGGGAAGTTGTAGGGTATGCCGGTATTGCGGTGATCTAGGTTGGCAACGTGGAGTGCGCCGGGCAAGGTATTTTTGTTCGGCGAGCATGCAGTAGTATACGGAAAGCCCGGCATAGCGATGGCAATCAAACCCCGCGTATTTGTGACCGTGCGGGATACTAAGCGCGCCCATAAGGCAAAATCTCCGTACATTGACGGATGCTTCGAGGCAATGGGCGTTGCAGGCAGCGTGTACATCAACTCCCAGATCCCCAGTTCGTCAGGACTCGGGTCCTCGGCAGCAGTCACGGTTGCCACTCTCTGTGCCATCAATGACGAGTTCAAACTGAACAAGACCCGGGAAGAGATAGCAAACATGGCCTTTGAGATAGAGAAGACGGTGCAGAAGGGCAGGGCGAGCCCCACGGATACCACGGTATCCTCCTATGGCGGGATCGTTCTTATCAGCGGGGGTTCCCGGCGCCGCCTTCCCCCGCAGAACATGCACCTGGTCATAGGCGACTCGCTTGTCTCGCACAGCACCTCGCGGATGGTGGAGCAGGTCGCGGATTTCAGGAAGAGACATCCCGAGATTGTGGACCCGGTCCTCAATGCCATCGAGGGGGTGACCCTGAGCGGGATCCACCACCTGAACAACCCCCGGGAGCTCGGGCGCTACATGAACATGAACCACGCGCTGCTTGAGGTGCTCGGTGTGGGTCACAACCAGCTCGCCCGGATGGTACTCGCATCCCGCTCAGCCGGAGCGTT
>CAZMCL010000426.1:0-1567 GCA_964564375.1 uncultured Methanoregula sp.
GGTACACGTGATATGCGGAGTAGATGAAGCCGGAAAAGGAGCTGTTCTCGGTCCGATGGTAATAGCGGCCGTGGGATGCCGCAACCAGTCTGATTTCAGGGAGTTTGGCATCCGTGACTCCAAACAGCTTACACCTGCCCGGCGCGAAGTATTGTTCGAAGAGATAACGGCTTCGTTTCCGTTTGCGATCACCAGCCTCTCCGCAACCGATATCGACACGCTCAGAAAGCGGACGAATCTGAATGAGATCCTTGCACGCGCCCATGCGGGCGTTATCGGCAGACTCAGACCCTCGTGCGCCATCGTCGATGCGTGCGATGTAAACGCACGACGGTACGGTGCCTCAGTCACCTCGTTTCTCCCGTCACCCTGTCGCATCATCGCGGAACATCATGCGGATGACCGGCATGCGGTGGTTGGTGCGGCAAGTATTGTGGCAAAAGTAACGCGGGATCGCGAACTGGAAACACTCCGCGATGAATTTGGTCAGGTCGGAAGCGGGTATCCTTCCGACCCCGCCACCATCACATACCTGAAAGACTATATTGCCGGTCATAACGAGCCGCCACGATGCGCACGGACAAGCTGGAAGACTGTCGCGATTCTCATGGGAACCCTCACCCAGTCGACGCTTGCAGATTATTCAGGCGAATAACCACTATTCCCGGATTGCCGGCGTGAGGATTTATCTATTCGCCATGCATCATATTATTGATGAACTGGCTCCTTGTCGTGCTTCTCCTTGTTGCCATTTACCTCCTGATTTTTGATTTTATCAGGCGAAGCGGGATCTGGAAAGACCGGATAGCGTTTTACGGACCGATACTTGCCCTGAAAAGTTTCAATGTAGGCTTTTTCGATTTTTTTCGCCGTTATACCAGAGCCCTTCGCGTCTACAGCACCATCGGTGTCGTCTGCGTCGTGCTCATCTCGGTTCTCATCTCCGTGCTGCTCATCCTGTCAGTCCGGTTCACGCTTATTATCCAGCCCGAGCCGACCGGAATTTACGAACCCCAGAATATTCTCCTCCTGCCCGGAATCAACGAATTCGTTCCCTCGACGTTTGCGGTATGGTTTGCATTTCTGCTCACCATCGCCATTCACGAATTCGGCCACGGGATTCTCTGCAGGGTAGAGGGGATCACCGTCAGAAGCATCGGTGCGCTGGTTGCAGTCATCCCGATCGGGTTCTTTGTCGAACCGGACGAAGAGGAGCTTGAACAGCTGCGCGGATGGCCGCGGGTCAGGATGTTCGGGGCGGGGATAACCAATAACCTTCTCCTCGGGTTTGCCTGCTTTGCCATAATGCTTCTCCTTGCGGGAATGCTCGTGCCGACAACTGCACCTGTCATTCATGGAGTGTATAAAGATTATCCGGCGGATATTGCCGGAATTCCACAAAATTCCATTATCCTTGAAGTAAATGGAAGCCAGGTGTCCACGAGGGAAGACGTGGGTATGTTTTTAAACAAAACCGCCCCGGGGGATACCGTGCATCTCCTCGTACGCCATGAATCGATCGTTGAGCCATTTGATGTTACTCTCTCCAGATGGCCGGATGAGCTCG
>CAZMCL010000427.1:0-1544 GCA_964564375.1 uncultured Methanoregula sp.
GGACTGATAGATCACCCGTAGCCAACAAGACTTTTTTTATCCATGGTAGCTAGCGTGATGACCATTGAGCGTGCATATTCCGGATGGCTTCCTGCTCACAGGAGCTATTGGCCTGCCGGTGCAAATGGATGACAGAATGATTTTTTTTGGTTCTTCTCCCAATTTAGGATGATATAAATTACCTCAAAGAAACGATTATTTTTCCTTTTGAGAAAAATCGGTTGTAATGAAATCCAAACGGGATAAATATGCACGATTTTTCGGATTCCTCCTTTTGTTTCAGGAATTTAAATCATTTGGATCATCAGCATCTGGTTGACAAATCACGATCCTGCCAAACAGGATAATGGGGCCTCGCCGCCCTCTAAACCCCCGCTTTTTGATGGTTCCCACCCCCTGATGGGGGTCGGCGTGACGCCTCTTCGGGTCGCGCCTGGGCAAGGCGGTTTTGGTGATTCCCTGTAAACGGACTTAATTATTCATCTTAGGTGCCTCTTTCAACAAAGAACCTTTTGTCGTTGACATTTGAAAAAAAATAGTTGGACAATTTAATCTCCGAAAATTGGAGAAGAGCCGTTTTTTTTTAAACCGGGATGCAGAACATGCTATCCGTGTTCTTTCTGCAGTTCCTGACTTGTAACACAAGTCTTATTTACACCGGATGGGTAATTTTCCCCTTATAGTACGGATATGTTTTCATGTACACGGTCCTCCTTGTTGACGATGAACCCGGGCTTCTCGAACTGGGAAAAGCATTTCTTGAGATGTCGGGGGATATCCAAGTAGCTACCGTTCTCTCAGCAGGTGAAGCGATCGATGCACTCAGGCATACCGTCTATGACTGCATTGTCTCAGATTACCAGATGCCGTTGATGGACGGTCTTGAATTTCTCAAATCGTTACGCAGCGAGGGGAACGAGATCGCGTTCATCCTCTTTACCGGCCGGGGACGCGAGGAGGTGGTCATTGAGGCGGTGAACAGCGGTGTTGATTATTATCTCCAGAAAGGCGGGGACCCCAAACCACAGTTTGTTGAACTCCAGCATAAGATCCGGCTCGCTGTAAACCGGCGGAGAACCGAGATTGCACTGAAAGAGAGTGAAGAACGGTACCGTGATGTTGTCGAGGACCAGACGGAATTGATCTCGCGGTTCCTCCCCGACGGGACGCATGTATTTGTTAACGGGGCCTATTGCAGGTACTTTGCCACAACCCCAAAGGAGATTATCGGCAGCCGTTTTCATCCCCCTGTCCCAAAAGAAGACCTGATCCAGATCCGGGACCATATCAGAGGCCTTACCCCCCTCCACCCCTACGCAACCATGGAGCACCGGATCATCATGCCGGATGGAACGATCCGGTGGCAGCAGTGGAGCGATCGGGCGATCTTTGACAGGGAAGGACAGATCCAAGAATACCAGTCTGTTGGCCGGGACATTACCGAAAAGAGGAAGACTGAGGATGAACTGCGGGCCGCCTATGAACAGGTTGCTGCTGCTGAAGAAGAACTGCATGCCCAGTTTGATGAACTCCGGGAACGCGAA
>CAZMCL010000428.1:0-1543 GCA_964564375.1 uncultured Methanoregula sp.
CCTGCCCGTCACCATCGAACGTCACATTACGCACTAATGGCTCGTACCCGTCAGCCCATGCAGCCAGCCGGTACGTCCGGTCCACCACCAGCGGGAACTGGTGCGAAGAACCGGAAGTATTGAAGACAACAGCACCGGTCGTCATGGTTACGTTCTGCCACTGGCTCGCGTTGTAGTCGTACAGCCCGGCACTGGCGTTGGGGATGTACATGCCGGTGCCGTCGTCCACGATATCGACCAGAAGGCGGGGGAACGCTGGGACGGGGTCGTGGAGTGTGTGGAAGATAATTGAGTCCGGCCAGTTATTCTCGATATTCAGGTGGGGCAATTGCGGCAGTGTGCTGGCGGATATAACGTTGGGGGAATAGGGAAGGGTGACATCGGTAAACTTAGTATCCCCTATAACCGTATCTTCCGTCAGGTTCTGGACATCACCCTTGAGTGTCAGGCTCATCGATGATGCGAAAAACCGGGTTCCCATATCCGTGCTGAAACTGAAATCGGATGATTCTCCCGTGGAAAAATCCCGCATGGAAAAATGGTACGCGTTGAAGGAGGGATGGGGTGTCGGGTTGATTATCCTGCGCAGTGCAATCGAACCGAGAATCGCATCGCCGGAATGGGCCGCTTTCCGTTGTGAATAATAATACCAGCTGTTCTGCCCTTCATACTTGAAGTAATAACAGGGATAATACGACCATGCGCTGGTATTATAATCATATTCAAGAACGGTTTTAGCCGTCATCCATTTCCGGCCATAAGTGTAGGTGTCTTCGGTATTGAGACCGGTAGCGATATACATCTGGGAGAGCGGGTCTGTCATATGGGGAGCGGGGGGAACCGTCCACCGGGCAGAAAAATCACTCCCGTCATAAATTGGCGGATAGGGCGAACACGCGGCATATTCCAGGTTCGTTGCACCGAATGGATCTGTTACCGGTGCCATGGCGGTAGAACGATCCATTGTTGCTTGACCCGATGATTTGTCCGTGACCGTCGGGGGATAGTCAGTATTCTGCAGACCGTCGTTCTCACCCATTTCCACAAACAGCAGGACATTATCATGGACGGCATAGGTCAGGTTTTCTGTTGACCGGACACTGGAGCCTGAAGGAAGTTCATGTACGGTAGTTGCCGGAAGTCGTCCTTCCGGAGTCTGGATCATCGCTGACTGTGAATCATCAGCTGAGAACATTTGTTTTCCGGTTTGATCGAAAATGGTGGTAACGCCGTTTTTTGAATGGTGGATAATTGCACCCGGGGGAATTGTGCGAATCTCAACGTTATTTCGGGCTGCCGCGTTTTGTTCCCTTCGGGGAATTCCCCCATCACCGGCAGCAGGACTCAGTTCGGTACTGATAATTACTTTTGGCTGCGAAGGATCAAACTGGAGCGGGGGAAGGTGATATGTGTCTGCATTGAAAATCCCGCTGTCGGAATTATCCGGTATAGCATTTACAGCAATTGTGTCATTCGCCGCAACAACAATATCCGTCACATTCTCCGCACCGGCTGCCGGCATTCCTGAAATTACCATCCACAT
>CAZMCL010000429.1:0-1520 GCA_964564375.1 uncultured Methanoregula sp.
GTGCCCTCTTCCTCAATGGCGATGCAGGATCAACCCCCCAGATCCAGAACAATACCGTCCAGCTCACGGTCACCTCCCCGCCGTTCCTTGTCATCGTACAGTACCGGGAAGACAACTGGCTGCGCTGCTGGTTCAATGACCTTGATGGGGATGCGATCAGGAAGGGTATCACCATGGCAAGAACCGTTGACGCATGGTGCTCGGTCATGGGCCGGGTGTTTGCGGAACTCTTCCGCATCACCAGGCCCGGGGGATATGTAGCTTTCGAAGTGGGCGAGGTGCGTAAAAAGACGATACGGTTAGAAGAGGTGGTGATCCCTCTGGGTAAAACTGCCGGGTTCACCTGCGAGGGAGTGCTGATCAACCAGCAGTCGTTCACCAAGACCTCGAATATCTGGGGCGTTGACAACAATGCCCGCGGAACGAACACGAACCGGATCGTGGTCTATAAAAAACCCGGCGGGGACGAGGATCGCGATCCACAAATATCCCCAAATCTTGATATTTCCTCAAAAGGAATACGATATGCAGAAGATACGGGCCGGGCCCGGGGTTGTTGAATATGACAGGTGAAGGGTTTTTTCTGAGTAGATCTGGCATGATGATACCGTATAGCCGGTGGGTTATCGTCCTTCTCCTTGTCCTTTTAGCCCTTTGCACTCCGGCTCTCGGAGCCCCGTACAGCCAGAACGAGCTGGCGATCCGGCAGGCACACCTCGACTGGGTTGCCTTCAATGCGGAAACGGAGATGAACGCCGCGATCACCTACATCTATCCCCTCTACAGCACCGACACCTCCCACCTGAACGAGCTGCTTTTAGAGTTCAGGGAGCAGGAAGCTCTCATACCTGAAACAACCGGCCGGGAGGACTTTGAGAATATCACGGCCCGGATGCGTGCGATAACCGCAGAGTTCCAAAACGAGTCCCAGGTCCAGATGACCATCGGGTACGGGAAACAAGACGAGTTGTCCTTTGCGATAGGAGCTGCAACCACCAACAACCCGTACATCGGGCAGAGGCAGCGGGCGTACTGGAGTATCCGCAGGACAAACCAGCTTCAGGATTTCGATGCATGGACAGAGGAGACGCAGGCGTCCCTTGATACCCTGAAAAAACAGGGTTTCGATATGGCAGCTGCACAGCGGAGCCTTGATGTGATCGGATCGAAACGGCCTGACCTTGAATCCGCCCTTGAATCGAAGAGCGAGGGCCGGATCGCAACCGTGAACGGGGTGATCTTCCCCCTCACCCGGCAGCTGGGAGAGCAGGTACAGGAGGCACAGGCACAGGTCTCCGACGCGGAGCGAATGCAGTTCTTCGTGGAACAGGGATACCGGGCAGTAGCGCGGGCGGACCAGATCAACAATGATCTCATGTTTATCCTTCTGGATATCGGCCCCGCTGAACCCCCCCTGAGGCAGCTCAAAATCGATCTTGCTGTGACGGACCGGATGCTTGGGACCGGGAGCCTTGCCACGGCAAAGACCCCGCTCTCGCTTGTAAAAAGGGATCTCAAGG
>CAZMCL010000430.1:0-1515 GCA_964564375.1 uncultured Methanoregula sp.
GACCGTTCGTCCCGCGCCGGCCCGATCACCTCATGAAGCGGACCATCCGCGGCATGCTCCCATACAAGCGCCCCCGTGGCGCTGAAGCGATGAAGCGTATCAGGTGCTACGTAGGCATTCCGGTAGACTTTGTCGACAAAGAGATGGAAGTGCCCGAAGAGGCGCACATGAACCGCTTAAACAACCCGAACCACGTCACGCTCGGTGCAGTGTGCACGTTCCTCGGAGCAAAGTTCTAAGGAGGCTTGTTTACACATGGTAAAGATCATCAACACAAGCGGGAAACGCAAGACGGCAATCGCACGGGCGACCTTAAAGGCCGGTAAGGGCATGATCCGGGTCAACTCGGTCCCCCTTGAGGCCTACGGGAACATCACAACCCGGATGAAGATCTCCGAGCCGCTCCTCCTTGTCCCCAATGCAGTCAACGGCATTGATGTCACCATCGACGTCGCCGGCGGAGGTGTCATGGGACAGGCAGAGGCAGTCCGGACCGCGCTTGCCCGCGGCATCGTCAAGTGGCACAACGACCCCCAGATGAAGGACGTTTACCTGGCTTACGACAGGACGCTGCTCGTCAACGACTCCCGGCAGAAAGAAGCAAAGAAACCGCACGGCCCTGGTGCACGCGCGAAGTTCCAAAAGTCTTATCGTTAAGATAACAGATATGATGAGAGGTTAAATGATACCCGTACGATGTTTCACCTGCGGAAAACCAATCTCCGCAGTGTGGGAAGAATATAAGGCACGACGGGAGAAAGGCGAGGATCCCAAACAGATCCTTACCGATCTTAATATTTCCCGGTACTGTTGCAGGCGCATGCTCCTGACTCACAAAGAGATCATAGACGAGCTCAACCCGTACCAGTAAGACTGAATTGATGACCGAGGGGTCGTAGGGTAGCCTGGACCATCCTATTGCGTTCGGGACGCAGTGACCTGAGTTCGAATCTCAGCGACCCCATTTATAAAAAATTAGAAAAATTTCTGAGGACATAGGAATGCAGACGCAGGTTTACACCCGGTACGAACGGGCAAGAATTATTGGAGCAAGGGCTCTGCAGATATCAATGGGCGCTCCGCTACTCATCACCACGCCGAAGATCGATCCCCTTGAGATCGCCATCGAGGAATTCAACAACAACACCATCCCCATTACCGTAAAGAGGAAGTAGATACAAAATGACGACTATTGAGGTTATTGAGCTTCGGAAGATCCTCGACAGCAGGGGCAATGCCACTGTCGAGGCCGATATCTATACTTCAAACGGCTTCGGGAGATCGGCTGCTCCGGGCGGTGCCAGCACCGGGTCGCTTGAGGCAAAGGTACGGGCACCGGATGAGGCGATCACAAATGCCCTTGAAAACGTTCTCCCCGCACTTATCGGGATGGATGCCACCGAACAGGAAGGGTTTGACGAGCAGCTCCGGGATATTGACGGGACTGCCAACTTCGCGGAGATCGGGGCCAACATCTCGGTTGCGCTCTCGCTAGCCAATGCAAAGGCAGCAGCA
>CAZMCL010000431.1:0-1501 GCA_964564375.1 uncultured Methanoregula sp.
CTCTTTTGGCCGTGCAACCGTGCGGTTCCTTGCAAAGATTTTATCCGGGCTCATCTTCTTTATCGGCTTTTTCATGATCCATTTCTCACAAACAAAGCAGGGACTGCACGACCGGTTTGCCGGGACGTATGTTGTGTATGCAAAAAAGGCCGTGGCGGTTCCGGTGGATGCCGGCCCGACCATTGTCAAGACACTAACGGAGGCAGAGAAGAAGAAGGAGGAGGAGTCCCGGCAGAATACAAAAAAAGTCGTGATCTGGTTAATCGCGATCCCGATAATTTTCGGTGTCACCGTATTCCTTGCTGCAATTATCTCTGCGTTCGTATTTGGTATGGCCGGCAATGTCGCTCACACCTATGTTGTTGCAGCCACGGTTCAGCAACCCGATGCGGATACGATCATTGTAACCTACCTGGGCGGGCAGGATGCGGCGAAGCTGACTTCGCTTGAAGTTTCTGTCAATGATAAACCACCGGTGAAATGGAATTTACCTGTCATCGGGGAGCAAAAAGTTTTCAATGACGGGACCGCCGGCAAAGATCATGTTATGGTAACTGGTCAGTTTACCACCGGCGAGAGGCAGGTCATTCTCGACAACTATGTCTAAAAAAAAGAAATTCAGGCGGTTTTGTCGCTCTCGTTCCAGTTGATGATCAGCGCCGCAATCGCCCGGCTTACGGTTTCAGTGTTCTCCGTCCGGTGCACCCGGTCCGTATACTGGTACGAGTTTTCCGGCGTAGCTTCAAGCACGGTGATCACCCAGACGCCAAGACCGTCCGTGGAAATAGACAAGCCGTCGTTGTACTTCTCGTGCGCGATAACAAAATGCCCGTTGCCATAATTGATGAAGATCCCCGGGTGTTTCTCGGGAGTGATAATCTTTGACATCTTCTCGTAGAGGTCGAATGGCGTTAAGACATTATAGATGCCATCCGCGAACTCCTTCTTGGTGAGCATAATAACTAGACTGATTTCAGGTATTAATAAATTGGCAAAAAAAGGTGGTAACCGGTCAGTCCGCCCGGAGCGCTTCGATCGGGTCGAGGTTTGCCGCCCGCCACGCGGGATAGACGCCGGAGAAGACGCAGATCGCGATACCGACTGCCATCGCCATCGGGACATAGATGAGGCTTTGGTAGGTGAAGAAATATTTCGTGGTCCCGACCATGGCAAGGACCACGAGCCAGCCTAAGATGACGCTCATGACTGCCCCGATGCCGGCACCGACAAGGCCGAGGATCACCGCCTCGTAGAGGAACATCCGCCGCACCTCGCCTTTCTGGGTGCCGATGCTGCGCAGGATGCCGATCTCCCGGATCCGTTCGGTCACCGACATCATCATCACGTTGAAGATTGACGTCGCCGCAACAACCAGCGAGATTCCGGCAATTGCCATGACAAACGTGGTCAGGGTGCCAACCGTTGACGTGATGCTCTCCATCATCCGGCTGCTGTCCTGGACGGTGACCTCCTTCTCCTTCCGGTTCAGCTTGTCCTCGAT